>CAYZYQ010000108.1:0-7460 GCA_964482645.1 uncultured Lentisphaeraceae bacterium
GAATCGCCGAAGAACGCGACGCGCTCGCCCGCACGGAACGGCGACGGCGCGACGGTCGGCGCGGCCATGCCCGTCGCCAGCGACACAACAACGGCCAACGCCGCTCGAATCTTCTTCATGTACCTCATCACGTTCGCATCTCCTTTTGTTTACTTGCAAATCTCGACTTCAACCGTCGCCACCGGCAAGCCGTCGGGCTTGACAGAGACGATCCCCTTCCCCGCCGTGCGCCCCGCACGGAAGATCGCCATGACGAAACCGTCGTGCAGACGCTTCGCGGAAAGGCTCGGCAGGAACAGCTCGTCCGTCGAATGGTCACCGTCATCGACCGCCCACAGGCACAGCGGGCCCTGCACAGCAAACGCGACGCGGTTCGTCGCCGAACGGACGGGCGTACCGTGCGCGTCAACCGCCCGACAGCAGACGAATGCCAAGTCCGTTCCGTTCGCGCGCAGCGTCTGCCCGTCTTCGACGACGACTTCCAGCCGAACCGCCGGACCGGCCGTCCGCAGACGGTGCCGAACCTCCCGCCCGCCAACCGTCGCGACGGCCTCCAGCGTCCCCGGCGCATACGGCACGTCCCATTCCAAGATGTTCGCCCGCGCGTTCTCGTGCCGCACGTTCTCTCGAACGCCCAATGACGTGCCGTTGAGAAAAAGCTCCGCTCGATCGCCGTTTGCGAAGACGCAAACCCGCTTCGGCGCACCATTCGCTCCGTCCCACACATCCGTGAAGTCGGGCATTCCGACGTTGACGCTGTTCCACTTGCGGCTCTTGTCGCGTTCCCCGCGCACGACCACGCGCACGACGGGCACGTCTTCCATCAGGACGGACTTGATCAGATACGCCGTCGGCAGCGGCTCCAGCGCATGGGTAAAGAAACTGTAGTTCCAGCCCTTCTTCGGCCAGCCGTCCGTCTCGCCCCAATAGGGAATCGCGCCCCACCAGCTGCACCCGATCGAATGCGCCCGATCCATGTCCAAATACGGCTTCTGCAGACCGCGCGTGACCGCTTCGCTCTGGTAGATGTTAAGCCCCGGCCAATGGCGGACGAACTCGGCGTACGTTTCCGACTGATAGTTGAACGCGGCGATGTCGGTCACCCGCGCCAGTTCGGGCGGCTCAAGCGCCGTCTCCCAACCAGGATCGCCCCGTTCCCGCGAGCCGGCGCGTTCCGGATAGAGCGCGACTGTCGTCGGCCGCGTCGTGTCCCAGCGGCGCACCAGTTCCCGGAAGATGCGGTACGACGTCACGCCGTAGTCGCCCGTCTCCTGAAAGCCCCACAGTTCCTCCTGCTGCTGCATTTCGTTGCCAAGGCTCCAGATGACGATGGACGGATGGTTGCGCCCCCGCTTCACCCATTCCGTCAGCAACTGGGGCCAGTAGTCGAGGAAACGACCGTGCCCAGCCCAGTAGTACCCCTTGTCGCACGACCACTTGTCGATCAGCTCATCCACCACGAGAATGCCCATCTCGTCCGCCAGACGGTAAAAGTCCTCCGAATACGGATTGTGGCTGCAGCGGACGGCATTGAACCCAAACGCCTTCATGACGCGGAACTGACGCGCGATGGACGACGGAAACGGCGCCGCGCCGAGTGCCCCGTGGCATTCATGGCTCGACACGCTCTTGAGGAAGGTCTTCTTCCCATTGAGCTTGAACCCGAACGCCGCATCGAACGCAAGCGTACGAATGCCGAAGCGGACGGACGTACGATCGACCTTCCGCCCGTCCCGCGTCAGCGTCGCCTCGGCCGTGTAGAGGCTGGGGTTCTCCGTGTCCCACAGGTCGGGATTCGCCACGACGAGTTCCGGCAACGTAACTTCCTGATGGTAGAGGCGCGACCACGGCGCACGGGCCGCCGTCTGCGCGACGAGACGGCCGTCCGGTGCCCGCACGGCGACCTCGACCTGCAGATTCTCCCGTTCGCCACGCAGCTTGAAGCCGTCCAGTTCGACCGTCGCCGACAGAACGGCGCGGCCATCCGCGACGGACACCGTCCGCACGGACAGCCCATGCCGCGCCACGGACACGTGCGGGCGCGTCCGCACACGCACGGCGCGTGTCAGCCCAACGCCCGTGTACCACCGAACAGAGCGATAACTGCCGGAATCGCACCGCACGACAAGAACGTTCGGCGTACCCGCCGGACGTAACTGGCGCGTGACGTCGATCTCGAAGCCGAGATACCCGTACTCGCACGATCCGACGCGGACGCCGTTCAGGTAGATGTCGCCGCAAGACGACAGCCCGTCGAAGTCAAGGAAGACGCGCTGACCCGCCCACTGCGCAGCAGTCATAAACGTCCGGCGATACCAGGCCTCACCGAGCGGCTTGAAGCCGCGCCCCGGACCCGCCATGCGTTGCCAGGGCTGTTCGAACTGGATGTCATGCGGCAGGTCGACCGTCGCCCACGCGCGGTCGTCAAACCCGTCCGCCCAAACCTCCACGTCGCTCGTGCCCCAGTGCTCGCGCGTCCCCCACAGGCATCGCCAGCCCGTCTCCAGCGGCAACTCGAAGCGGAGCGGCGTCTCAGCCGCCGACAGGGACAACGCACCAAACGCCAGGGCCGACGCACAAAGCGCGGCCCAACGTCCGACAGACAGACCGTTCGTCATGGACAACGCACCGTTCATTTCGCGCGGCAGATCTCGTACGCAAGGACGGCGTGTCCGTCCGCGCCCTTCACGTCCGCCGTGAAGCACAGCTTCCCGTCCCGCACGGATGACGGCACTTCAGCCATGCGTTCCCCGTTCGTCCGCAGCGAATAGACCTTGTAGGCCGCCGGCTGTTCGAGCGCAAGGGCGATTCCCGCGCGGCCCGCACGGGCCAACGGCACGCTGGCATCAGCATCGTAGTGTTCCAGGATGTCGAAGTCGTCCTTACGGAAGCGAACGCCGCGCCCCTGCATGTCCGTGAGGTGGAAGAGCACGAGCCGATCCGACGACGCGATCGGATGCGCGTCGAGCGAGCTGACCCAAATGGTCGCCGTCTTGCGGTCGAGTTTGAACGCCAGCGGTCCGCATGTCACGGAACCCGACTTCGCCTCGGCGTAGGCACCCGCCGTCCGCGCCGTCACGACGGAGAAGATTTTGCGCACCTTGTCGTTGCGAATGCCCGCCGGATACGGTGCCTCGACCGGTGCCTTGTCGCCCGCAAAGCAGGTGGATGCGGGGAACGTCCGGAAGCCGCCCTCATATCCCGCGACCGTCGTACCGACGCGGAGACGCCACGCCGCGTCCATCCACTGGGGGAACGGCCCCTTGATCGCGTAAGTGTTCGTCCGCGCGACATCATCGATTACCAGCGCACACGTCGGCTCGATCCGCGCGAGGTCGCCGCGACGGAAGAGCGTGACGACGGCCCGCTCCGTCATCCGACGCAACGGATCGCGCAGAAGGTCGAAGAAGTCGAATCCGCCCACGTTGTCCGCCAGCCATTTGGGTTCACTGCCAACCATGAAGCGATAGAGCGAATCCCAGTCCTGCAGCGCGGCCATCGAGCCGATGAGCAGCCCCGCACTACCGCGATAGATGTTCGGCGGCGTGTAGTCCCACTCGGTGATGGAGAACGGCTTGGACGGATTGCGGATGAACGCCTGTTCGCTCTGCGGCACGTTGCGCTCCGACAGCGGGCCGACCTGCCACGTGTGCGACGCACCGCCCCAGCCGTCGCCCAAAAAGGACGGGTGGGCGAGATAGAAATGCGACTCGACGAAGTCGTAGAGCGGCGCGCGCACGGCCAGCGTGCCCGCGTACTCGTGCACGCCATTGAAGTTCGTCAGGAGGACGCGCGAGCCGATTTCCTCCCGGACGAGCTTCTGGACGCGCGTGAAGAAGCGCGGCTCAATCTTCTCGACGAATGCGCTGTAGGCGACGCGCCCCGGTTTGCCCTCTTCGATTTCCTGCGCCGTCGGAATTTTCGCGTCGCCCATCAGTTCGCGCCAGACGGACTGGAACGATGCCCGCTGAATCAGGTCTGCCCAGCCCGAACGCAGCGACCCCTCGTTGACGAGCGCGAAGGAGATGAACGCCGGCTCGTCCTTATAGGCGCGTCCCGTGTAGGGATTGACGTGGTTCAGCCACAGGCGAATCGCCTCCGCGTAGTCCAGAAAGGCATCTTCCTCGAAGTAGATCCGCGCCTGGTAGTTCTTGATGTTGGGATACCCGTGCCGCCGCGTATGGAAGTCGGTCACGATGTAGATCCCCTGCTGCGCGGCACACGCGACCAAGTAGTCCAGCGCATCGAACGCCCAGTCGCAAACCTTCGGCCCGTACGTCCCATTGTTGAAGAGAAAGCGGTCGTGCGTGTGCAGACGCAAGGCGTTGTAGCCGCTCTTCACGAGCCAGTCCACGAGGTCGGCGACCTGCTGGCGGTTCGTGTTGATGCAGAGATTGTCAATCAGGTTGACACCGACGAACCGCTGCGGTACGCCTGGCCGCTTCTCGAACTCGAAGTGGTCGCCCGCGACAACCACGCGCCCGTATTTGCCGCACGGCGCGTCCGCCGCGCCCTGCGCCGTGAAGTCCAGCGCCGAACCCGGCACGATCTTCTTCAGGTTGTCGCAGAAGATCCATTCGGGGCCTTCAACGATTTCAAATCCGTTCGTCGCCGCGCACGTCGGGAGCGCCAAGGACAGGCCCAACGCGAGGCCCAGCAACGTGTTCATCGTTCGCATCTTCATCTTTCGCATTTTTCTTTCTCCATCATTATGCCAAATTACTGTTCCTAAGCCAAGTCTGCCGCCTATCGAATCAGAATGACCAATCCCTGACGCATCGCGTAGACGGCGTTGTCCTTGATCCGCAACGTCGCCTGAATGGTTCGGCCGGTTTGTCCGCCCATCTGACACGTCCACCCGGACAAATCCGTCACGCCCGTAAGCGACGTGGCCCGTGCGACGAGGCAGACGGGCGCGATTCCCTGCGCCGATTCGGCGAAACGAACCGTCGCAACCGACGGAAGACTGAGCGTGCCCGTCACGTCGATCGCGGGCGTGTCCGGCAGACAGTCGAACGTGCACCCTTCGGCCAACGCGAACGCGCCCGGACCGAAGACCGTCCCCGTAAAATTCGAAACGCCCGCCGTCGCCAGCAAACCATTGGCCTCCACCAAGACATCCCCCGCGCCCGAGAGACACGCCACATTCGCCGGCGACGCCAGTGCCGTCCGAAACGTCGCGCCCTCGCGAACGACCACCGACGAACCCGAAAGCGGTCCCGGCACCGTCCCCGTCTCCAACGACTGCACGAGACGACGAACCTGCGCGGCGGAAAGCGCGGCAGCAAAGACCTGCACGTCGTCCAGCTTGCTCTCGGTACGTCCATTCGGATTCGCCGGATTGTACCCGAGGTAGACCGTCCCCTGCGCGTCGATGTCCGTCGTGACAGCGGCCGGCCCGTGGACTTTCACCGCATCCCGATAGCACGTCATCGTCCCCGCGTCCGCGTCGTGGACGAATGTGAAGACCACATACCCCGACCCCGGCACACCCGAAATCAGCGGATTGATGCCACCCGAAGGAAGTTTCGAATAGCCGAGCTGTTTCGGATAGTTGCCGTTGCCGATGCGGAAGCTCTTGCCCGTCTGCGTAACGTCGCCCATGGAGAAAAGGTCGAAGTCGCCCGTCGCACTCCAGTTCGCCACACGAATGTTGACGGTAAAGGAGGCGTTGCCGGAGGGAAAGCCCGTCGACAAACCCGTACCATCGTACTTCAAGTAGCCACTGCCCGGCGTGAACCGGACGGCGCGTCCGTAGGTCGCGGCGTCCGTTACCCCGTTCAGCGTACCGCCACAGACAGTAAGATCGAACCCATTGCCGCTCGTATCCTTGCCGGGATTGTCCGCATCGTCGAACGCCCAGTGCGCAACGGGCGACGGCTCTGTCCCAGCCTCCGCCGCCGGCTGCGGGAAAGGATTCCGATAAAGGCTCTGCACTTCGTCCGCCGTCAGCGCACGCGAAAAGACGAGCATCTCGTCGTAATCAGCGACGACCTTGTTGCCCAATTTAATCTTCGTCTTGACGATGTTCCAGTCTCTGGTTTTGGCGCTATCCTCCGACAGCGTTCCGTTCGCGTAAGGCCGAACGGTGTTGCCATCGAACGTCAGCGCATAATGCCGCCAGTTACCGTTCTGCCAATTCCCCTGCCACCACCAGTTTCCGCACAATGTCATCAAGACGCCAACCCCATAACCATCGGCAGAGGTCGCGCCAAGAGAGACCTCCATGTTACCCGCCGACGACCATTGGCCGACATTCAAGAACGTGCCGCCTGCCGTCCACGTGTCGGTCGAGGTCGTGCGCACCCAGAACGCAATCGTGAACGGCGTCTTGCCTTCAATGAAACTGTTCGCAACCGTCTCCATCCGTGACGCGCCGTCAAAGCGTACACACCGCGAGCCACCCAGACCGTTCGTCATCTGCGTCGGCGCACCAGCCGCGACAACCAGGTCATTCACGCCCAAGTCGTCCGTCGTCAGTTCGCCGTCGAACGAATAGCGGCTGACAAGCCCTTCCGGATAGCCCGAAAAGGCGGCCTTGTCTGAATCGGCGGCGACGAGTGTCCCCGCGCGGATGTCCAGCGTTCCCGTATGGGTGTTCGCGCCGGACAGCGTCAACGTCTTGCCGGCGGCGGCGAGCGCGAGCGTGCCCGTTCCGGACAGGCGCGAACGGTACGTGCCGCCGCCCGTCACCGTCAGCGTCTTTCCTTCTGCCAGCGCGATGCCGCCCGCAGCGGCGATCGAGGAGATGCCAGGACGCGGCGTCACCGCCGCAACGGACAGGTCATTCGCGACTGTGAACGTCCCCGTTTCCCGGTTCTCAATCGTGACGTTCGGCCCCAGGGAACCCGTCACGTTCACGTTCCCCTCATTCACTTCAAATCGGCCAGAAAAATTCGGTGAATCCCCCGCGAGCGTCCACGTTTCCGAACCGCGCGTGATGATGACGCCCGCCCCAACGAGCGTCCCCTTAAACGTTCCGCGCGCTTGTTTGAGTTCGAGGGACTTGCCGCCGAGGTCGAACGTGTCGGACGAACTTTCGGACGTGAGCGAGTAGAGATTGAAGTTCGCAGCGGTCGACAAATGTGCCCCGCCCTTCAAGATCAGCTCACCCGCACCGTTGCAACTCATACCCGTCTTCATCTGCGCCGTCACGCCGTCCAGCGTCAACTTGCCACCGACATACGTCCCGAACAATTGTCCATCGATGATCAAGGTTCCGCCGCCCCGCACCACGATGTCCCAACCGCCCCATGACCCCCTGCCGCCGACAGGGAATTTCGCGTCCAGCGTCGTGCCCGTCGAAATGACAAGGGCCGCACCAACCGGCTGGACGGTCTTCGTGGAACTGATCGTCACAGTCCCCTTGTTCGCGCCAAACGTCAACGTGCCGAATGTCGTCGTTGCGTCGTTCACGAGCGTCGCACCGCCCGCGACCGACGAGAAGTCAAGGTCGTTGG
>CAYZYQ010000109.1:0-7376 GCA_964482645.1 uncultured Lentisphaeraceae bacterium
GGCAACTACGTCGCCGACGACGCCGTGGCCGCGGGGCGCGGGTTCTGGTTCAAGGGGGCGGGCAACGCCACGCTCAAGTTCAGCAAGTGACTTTCGCCATGTGCCGCGCAGAGCGTGCGGCACGGTGAATCAAGAAAAGAAAAAGGAAAAGACAATGACACTGAAGAAACTCATGATGTACGCGGCGGCACTCGTGTGCACTTTCGCCGCAAACGCCGCGTGCGTGGACTGGAAAGTTACAGGCGCGGCGGCCACGGCCAACTACCAGGTCTTCCTCGTCTCGGCAATCGACGACTCTTGGACGGGCGTGTCCGACCTCGCGGCCGCGTCGGCGGCGCTCGGCACGGGCGGGTCGGGGACGATTATGAAGAACGGGCGGTCGTATCTAACCCTCGGTCAGATCTACGGCGACAACGTCACGGCGGAATCCGCCAAGGGGTTCTACTGGGTGATCGTCTCCGGCGCGGACGCCAAGGACTACAACTACGTCGCGGTCGACGGCTCGTCGAAGGTCTACGCCCCGCCGGCTTCGTCGCCGGGGAATCTGTCCATCAACGCCTCCGACATCCTCGCCGGGACGAAGGGTTCGTTCGCGGCCGTGCCCGAGCCGACGAGCGGGCTGCTGGCCCTGCTGGGCTTCGCGGGCCTCGCCCTCCGCCGCCGTCGCGCGTAGCGTCCGGTCGGAACGCGCAAGAATCGGGACGCGGCCGCGCGTGAGCGTGTCGCGTCCCGTCCCGAAGACGGCCTGTCCGCGCGGCGCGGCGGGCTGTCTTCTGTTTCAGCGCAGGGAAAGCGGAGAACGACATGGAAGGAAAATCGCACGGCGAACAAAGCCCATGGGCGCGCGCGGGGCGCGGAAACACGCCATGGCGCGGCATGGACGCGGGGCGGGCGGAGGGACGCGGTGCCGCGGGACGGACGCGAAGTGTAGATGGGCGCGGCATTGGCGCGAAGCGGACGGCACGTCGTCTGCGGTCGCCGTGGGGCGTCGCGGGCGTCCTCGTCGTCATGGCCGTGGCGACCGCCGCGCTGTTCCTCGTCCGCCCGGACGCGGGCGGTACGCCCGACCCGGAGGCGGCGCGGCCCGCGAAGGCCGCAGGGGCTTCGTCTCGTGAGCCCGTCCCCGCGCCGAAGCCCGCCGTCGGACGCCCGGCGTTGGCGAAACCGCCCGCCGCCGCGCCGGGGGAGCGCCTGGAGTCCGCGTCCGACGGCGCGGGGTGCGGAGGTGCGGCGCCGGTCGGAAAAGGGCCGGAGCGCGGATGGCTCGTCGGCGCGGTCACGAACGCGGACGGCGGGGTGGTGGAGCGCTGGCGGCTTGAGGACGGGCGGCGGATGAAGCGGGTCCGGCCGCCGCGCAGGGTCTTCGCGCATCCGACCGACGAGCTGATCGCGATGGCGCTTTCGGGCGAGGAGGCGTCCGAGCCGCCGCCGCTGCCGTCGTTCGGCCCCGGGGCGGAGGCGGCGTTCCGCGCGTCGCTCGGGACGCCGGTCGAGGACCTGCCCGGCGACGACGCGGCGGCGCGGGAGGCGAAGCGGCGCGTCCGCGAGGCGCGGGCGGAGATCGCGCGGCGCATGGACGCCGGCGAGACGTTCGCGGAGGTGCTCGCGTCGCACGTGGCCGCGCGGGCCGAACTGGCGCGGGAACGCGCCGCGCGGGTCGCGCGGGAGTCCGGCGGGGACGACGCGCGGGCGGCCGACGGCGGGGAAGGCGAAAAGGAGGGCGTGGAATGAACAGGGCGGTCGTGGTGTTTGTGGCGGCGGCGTTGGCGGCCGCCGCGTGGTGCGAGGCCTCCGGCCCGGCGCGTCGGCGTCCGCGCGGGCGGCCGTCGGGCGGGCTTGTGACGAAGGCGTACACGGGGCGGCGGGTTCTCGTGGCGGCGGGGGCGGCGGCCGTGCCGGCCGGCCTCGTGGAGGAGGCGCTGGAGGGCGTGCGGCGGACGTCGCGCCTGCCGGTGTTCGCGGCGGAGGCGGGCGGGGCGGCCCCCGGATGGGAGGGGGCGGTAGCCGCCGCGAAGGGCCTCGTGCGCGGCGGGGCGGCGGCGGCGGTCGTCGTGGCGGACGGAGGATGCCCGGCCGCGCTCGTGGCGGCGCCGGACGAGGGCTGGGCGGTGCTGGACGCGTCCGCGCTCCTGGCGGGGGCGGACGCGGCGCGGGCGCGCGGGCGGATGTCGAAGGGGCTGTGGCGGGCGGTGGCGCACGCGCTGGGGGTTGGCGGGTCGGCGTCGTGCGTGACGGGTGCGGCCCGGGCGCCCGGCGGGGTCGACGCGCTGCCGGCGTCGCCGGCGCCGGACACGCTCAACAGGATGGTGGACGCGGCGGCGGCGCGGGGCGCGGGCCTCCTGTCGTTCGCGTCCTACCGCACGGCCTGCGAGGAGGGCTGGGCGCCGGCGCCGACGAACGACGTGCAGAGGGAGATCTGGGAGAAGGTCCACGCCGTCCCCGACAAGCCCATCACCATCGAGTTCGACCCCAAGAAGGACAAGTAACCTCCAAAGGCCGGGATGGCCAAAAGACCGCCCCTTCCGTTCCTCACCCGCGTTCCCGACGGTCCGCAGGGCGCGGAAGGGCTTGATTTTCGGCCCGCTCCGTGATAGAATGGTTAGGAAGTAAAAAACCGAAGTTGCACTTCGGACTTTCACCGCAGGAGACGGAGCATGATTAAAAGGCAGATGTCGGAATGGCTGTCGCGGACGGCAAAGGAGTATTCCGTGATTTCGATCATGGGGCCGCGGCAGTCCGGCAAGACCACCCTCGCGCGGGCGCTGTTCGAGGGCTACGGCTACGTCAACCTCGAAGACCCCGACGCCCGGCGCGCGGCGGAGGCGGACGGCGCGGACTTCATGCGCAGGCATCCCGCCCCGCTGATACTCGACGAGGTGCAGCGTGTGCCCGAGCTTCTGAGCCGGATACAGGTCGCGGTGGATTCCGAGCCGAAGCGCAAGGCGGCGTACGTCCTCACCGGCTCCCACCAGCCCGCGCTCCGCGCCGGCCTGTCGCAGTCGCTCGCCGGCCGCGTGGCGATCGCGCGTCTGCTGCCGCTGTCGATTTCGGAGGTGGCTTCGCTTGGGCCGCTGCCGTCCCGCGAGGAACTCGTGTTCAAGGGCTTCATGCCGCGGATCTACGACGAATCGCCGTCCGTGACCACCCTTCACGCGGGCTACGTCGCGACCTACGTCGAACGCGACGTGAACGCGCTGCTCGCGCTGAAGGACCGGCGCCAGTTCGAGACGTTCCTCCGCCTTGTCGCCGGACGCGTCGGGCAGCTGATGGTCTACGAGGCCGTCGCGGCCGAAGTCGGCGTCAGCGCGGCGACCGTCAAGTCCTGGCTTTCCGTGCTGGAGGCGAGCTTCGTCGTCTTCACCGTCCCCTGCTACTACCGCAACTTCGGCAAGCGCTTCGTCAAGGCCCCCAAGGTGTATTTCACGGACGTCGGGCTCGCAAGCTACCTGATCGGCATACGCGAGGACGCTCAGGTCGACCGGGACCCGCTGTTCGGCGGGCTTTTCGAGAACATGGTCGTGGCCGACGTCCTCAAGCGGCGGCTGAACGCGGGGCTGGAGCCGGACATGTACTTCGTCAGGGACTACAAGGGCTTCGAAGTCGACCTTCTCGTCGAGAACGGGCGCAAGGTCGACCTCTACGAGATCAAGTCCTCGATGAGCTTCAACGAGTCGTTCGCGTCGAACGTCGCCCGCCTTGCAGAGATCATGCCCGACGTCGGGCGCAAGACGGTCGTCTACTCCGGCGGGCCGGCCGCCGCCAGGGGCGTGGAGTTCGTGAACTACGCGAACATCCCCGCCTGACGCCTCCCCTGAGCTCGCCTCGCCCCCGACGGTGCGCGGACTCCCGGCGACCAGCCATTTGAGCGCCGGGGGCAAAGAAAAACGGCGTTTCGGAATCCCTTCTACTTGACTGACTACGCACCCGTCCGGCCGAATCCGGTGGATGGGCGGAACCCGTTCACCGGTCCTTCTTCGGGTCGAACTCGATGGTGATGGGCTTGTCGGGAACGGCGTGAATCTTATTCCATATCGCCCTCTGCACCTCGTTCGTCGGCGCCGGCGCCCAACCCTTGTGACAGGCGTCACGGTAGGATGACATGGTCAGCGTCGTTATCCCATAAGTCTTGCCGTTGTCGATAAAGGCGTTGAATCCATCCGGACTTGGACGCATGGAAAAGTTGGCGTCCAACTCATCAAGGGTCTTGAACGGCTTTAACACAGATGGTGAATGTGCCACCGCTCCGACATTCAGAGACCTAGCAAGTGCTTTCCATATCATCTTCTCCATTCTGTTTTCCAATTTCGGGGACTGTGGGTTGTCCGCCTTGAGAAACGCGATGTTCAGAATGGCCCAGTTGCTTTCGTCGGAATGGATGCGGAACACAAGGTTTGTGTCATCAACGATTATAACCCCGGCTCCAACCTTGTCCGCCGAGACAAGTGTCTTTGCGGCGTTCGACAACTCCTCCATTCCGCCGCTAGAAGCCTTACCCTTGACGGTCTCGAACGGCAGGAGAGTCGCCCAACGCATGTGCTTTACCATATCGGCGACTTTCTCGTAAGGAACGGTATTCTGGGCATCGAGAATGCGTAAGACATTCCCTTTATAGTCCTTCTCGACCATCCCGCCAGACGGTCTGCTGTATGCATCGGGCCTTGTCCGGCGTGGCCTTGCAGGTTGCTGGGCGATGGAAAGCGCGGCAAGCCCAACGGTTGTAACAGCTATAATCAGTCTTTTCATCCAAGTTATCTCCTTCTATCTCTCTTCGTGTGTACCTATTACTGGAATTTTAGGAATTCCTTGTTCGCTGAAGCGTTCATTAACCCTGTTGGCAAATTCCTGTGCCGCCTCGACGCCATTTTCTCCGGCTATTCGCTGCATCTCCTGAATTGCCATCAGACGGCTTTCAGAAAGGCGGTTCATCTCTTTTTGGTGCGCAAGTAACACATCCTGCACGCTTCCGCCATTCTTGATTTCTTCAACCAATTCTTCCTTTACGGCCTTGACTCTTTTCTTGAGATCCTTAATTTCGTCCGTGTCATCATCGTTTATTTTGATCGGGGAAAGAAGCGATCTCATGAAGTCCTTGTCAATCCCTTGCAGATCAGGAAGTGGCGGCATGGCCTGACCTGGCGGGGTGCTGATTGCAAGGGCTATCACCTGGTCGCTCGGATTGGAGAATATCGGAGGCGGCGGATGTATCTTGCTCATCTTTGTACCATCGGCCAATATTAGTTTCTCTATCACTACGCCATTTGAGTTTGTTGAAGTTGTCGACGACAGCACCCTCGCCCTGTTCATTGTCTGGACGGGGACTCCATGAAGATTCCCTTTTGGGGATTTTTTCAAAGTGTCCCTTGTCTTGTTAGTCATCGTTGACGTCGTCCGAACCTTTAAAGGTTCGGGCTGCCCGGTTGTGTTTGGTGTTCTGCCCACGAGCAACCACGTCAACGCTCCGATAATTACAATCCCCGTGAAACTTATCAAACCGATTACCAATCGACGAAAGATTGTCCTGAAATCAACACAGGCGACGAAGTCACTGTACTCACACTGGGAAAAACCATCCGTCTCCCATGCGCTTTGACACTTTATCCTGCAGAGGACAAAATCCTCGGCACGGCAATCACCGAATGGAACATCTGCCCAAACATGCGCTTCTCGTCGACAAACGCATACTACCTTGTTGGTCGCAATCAAACCGAGTTGGACTATGTCTGACTGCCGCCTCACGATCCGCGCTGTCGCAATTCTTGCGTGGGCCAGTACGTTTCCCAAAACAGCCTTTTGGCTGATTTCTGTTTTTCTTCTTACGACAACGTCTTCACCATTGCATCGTTCAAATCGCGTGAACCACCAGAAGCGACTCGCCGCTCGTTTACGGATTACCCAGTCTTTCGGCATCAAGTCAGAGAGAAGGATGGCCTTGGCATACCAACGCCAGCGTTCATGTTCTTTTCTTCTGGAAACTTTGCTATTCGGTGCAATCATGAAACCTGCATCCTTATCGACAAACAGCCCGCCCGCGCATTTGCGGACGGGCTGTTGCCACCCTGATCTATCTGGGTGATTACGCACGTTTACGCTTCAAGGCAAGGCCTGTCAAACCGAGAAGCATTAATAGCCCGCTAGTCGGTTCTGGTACAGTCTGGAACGAGGCTGTCGTTCCAGCAAGAATCACTTCGGATTTTGCTGCAAACACCCCCTTGGAGGGTTCTTGATTCGCCGGATCGTATACGCGAGCAGACATATCTTGCTTAAGATACGTATACTCTGTCGCATCACCGCTCTTAACGATGACGAAATAAGCATCTTTCATGGATGCAGATGTAATTGCCTCCGATGCAACTGTTCTGACCGTAGTATCATAGGCGCGACCATTCCTGTTTATGCTTGCCGAGTCTATTGCAGCGGCTGCGAGTTCAGCCACTGATGCGTATGTCCCGGGTGTTGCCACGAGCAAGTACACCGTATACCCAACTTCGCTGGAGGTTCCTGACACCTTCCAATCTATGGACGCTGCCTTTATGGAAACCATCGACATAGCAACTGCCACTATAATCATCAGTTTCTTCATTTTCGTTTCCTTTGTTGTACCGCCCCACACTTTGCAAGGCAGAAATCCCATTTATTTCGCGAACTTAAGCGTGAACTTGCCAGTAACACCCTTGGTCCAAAAACCCTGGGCTACCGCAATAGTATTGCTAACAATATTGCCACTTCCATCGCACCACCCAGCCTTATATGTGCCAGCGGTAATTCCGTCATCATACCAGCCATCGTTCAAATAGAAGTAGGTGGTATAACCAGTTGTACTCGGCACCTGAATCTGTGGAGCCGTATCAAGCCACGCCCCATCGCTGTCATAATTGACACCGACGATATCCGCAGATGTCATCGAACTGGTATTTAAGGCGATGGGAACAGGGAATGCATTGGCACGAAGCGCGAAACCTTCAGGGCAATCAATCGTTGCGACATCCTCGTCCGAGACTCCACCCGAAACCGTCGCACTTCCAGAATCCGGTACGCTCTTGACCCATTGTGCAATCGCCGGGGTCAACTCATGATCCGTAATATTGCCACTCCCATCGCACCACCCAGCCTTACGTGCGCCAGCGGCAGTTCCGTCATAATACCAACCATCGTCCAGATAGCGGTAGGTGATATAACCAGCTGCACTCGGAACCTGAATTTGCGAAGCGGTATCGAGCCAAAGACCATCGCTATCGAAAACTACACCCGTGAGTCCCGTCACGAGACCGTTGATCTTCATGTCGCGTCCAGTATCGGTAAGGCGCTCCAATTGCGCACCCATGATTATGAACTTCCCCTGTTCAGCTTTCTTTGCCGTATACCCGACAACCGATGAA
>CAYZYQ010000110.1:0-7218 GCA_964482645.1 uncultured Lentisphaeraceae bacterium
AAATCCCAAAATCTCGATTCGGAAGATGGCCGAGATGCTGGGGATTCGGAAAAACACTTTGGACAGGCAGCTTTCGGCGTTGAAGGCGAAGGGCGTCATCGAGAGAAAGAATGGTACACGGGGCGTTTGGCGAGTTGTAGACGGGCGGGCGGACGCGATGGGCAGTGTAGGGACATCATCATAAAAGATGAGGGATGCTATGTTTGTGATTCACCAGATCGTTGGCGTGTTGACCGACCCTGTTGCATTGCTTCTGTCTGGGATTCTGCTCGGAGCGGTCTGTCTGCGCCGTTGGTTTCTGCTGGCGGTTCTCGGACTGGCGTGGATATGCTCAATGCCGTTGACAAACGAGTGGATTGTCCAGTGGCTTGAGAGGCCTTTCCCGCCCGCGCGCGCCGAGGAAATGCCGCAGGCGGTCGCCATTCTTGTCCTTGGTGGCGGCATCGGCCTCCCTGAAGCGCCGTGCCGTCTTCCGTATGCTGATTTGAGCGAGGCTGGCGATCGTGTTTGGCATGCGGCGCGGCTGTACCATGCGGGTCGGGCGTCGAAGATCTACTGCACCAACCGTGACGTTTCGCGGACAACGCCGCAGTTTCTTCGGGATCTTGGCGTTCCGCACGACTCAATTGTTCCGCTCGATGGCCCGCGCAACACGGAAGAGGAGGCGAGACGTTGTGCGGCAGAATTGGGCGAGCAGCGGGTGTTGCTCGTCACGAGTGCGTCTCATATGAGACGGGCTGTCAACATCTTCAGAAAATATGCGCCGGCCCTGGATGTCGTGCCGACCGCAACGGACTACAAGGGCGTTGGTTCGGATGTGTGGAAGTTCAACATCAGGCGGTATCTGCCAAGCGTTTCGGCCCTGTCGCAATTCAACCAGTCGTTGCATGAACTGCTCGGGCTTGTGCGGTATGCGTTTTAGCGTAAGGGTGCGCATTGGACAAGGATTAAGTTGGTGGATGGCAAGGTCATGGAGATGAAGAAAACAGCGTTGCGAAAGTGGGACGTGGCGGTGTGTACGTATGGTGAATTGCTGTCTGCGATGGACGCATGGCGTCGGGACGGCAAGCGGCACTTCGTCTGCTTTTGCGATGCGAACGGGCTGGTGCACGGCTGGCGGGAATCCGAACTCGCCGACGTGTATCGTCAGGCCGATGCCGTGTGCGCGGACGGAATCGCAACGGATTGGTTGACGAGGATCTGCGGTGGAAAGGGTGGACGGCTGATCGGGCCGAAACTTTTCCCTACCGCGCTAGAGTACGGCGTCTCGCGTGGATGGCGGCACTTTTTCTACGGGGCGGATGCCGACACGCTTGCCGTTCTCAAGGCAAAGATGGAACGTCGTTTCCCCGGCGTGAAGATTGTGGGGACCTTCGCCCCCGGATTCGCCACCGATCCAGAATTTCCGCAACTCGAAAAGGGGGCGGTTGACTTTCTTTGGGTTGCGTTAGGTTGTCCGAAGCAGGAAAAGTGGTGTGTGCGGCATTTGAAGGACGTTGATGCCCCTGTGCTGATGCCCGTTGGCGCGGCCTTTGACTTCATTTCCGGAAAAGTCGCAGATACGCCCGCATGGGTACATCGAATGGGGTTTTGTTGGCTTTGGCGTCTGTGTACGGGGGGCGCTCGTGTTTTGGGGCGGAATGTCAAATGCGTCTCGATTGCGTTGGCAATCGTCATATGTGAGTTCATCAGGGTTAGGATCTTGCGAAAAAGCGTTCGGTGAGCAAATCGTGGAGTAGGAACAAGGTTCAGGGAAAGGTGTCTTGCATGAAAGTTCTGCATATCATTCCAGAGTTGGACGAAGACGGCAACGGCATTGCCGTTGCGACGAAGCAAATTGTCGTACGGAAATCTCGATCCCCTCAGATGTCGCTCAAAATGGAGACATTTGTTACGCCAATTGAACGCAGTCTTTTTCGCCATGCGGCGCGTGTTGTCGTGACGTGCGAGGAGGGGCGGATGTGGTGCGGGGCATGGGAGCTCGATTGTCCGTTTGAATGGCAGGATCTTAAACGGCTCTTCCGTCTTGATGTGTCATCTTCGGTCTTGTCGTCGCAGAGGCTCTGGAACGCGGTAAGTTCGTCATCACAACAGACGGTGCACCCGCGTGGGGCGACGGAAATGACTACGGCGGACGCCTTGTCTACCTAAGAGGCTATCGCGACGGCACGGATGCCGTGCGCGTTCGCTTGCTCACGGAGGCCTTGTCCGTTTGTGCGAACCATTGACTACATACAAGGGGGGGCGTTGTTTCGAGTTGACACTTCTCACTTGGTAATCTTGCGGGCGAAGGGGAGGCTGTGCTATAATGCAACCCATTCGTTTTTAACCCAAAAGGATTCGTGGCATGAAAATCGTGATTGGCGCCGACCATGGCGGATTTGAACTGAAGAAGGCAATCGTCTCCCTGTTCACGGACGCGGAGTTTACGGACGTCGGTACGCATGATGCCGAGTCCTGCGACTATCCCGATGCGGCGGACGCCGTGGCCGAGGCCGTGTCTTGCGGCACGGCCGATTTCGGCGTCCTCGTCTGCACGACGGGCATGGGCATGTCGATGGCCGCCAACAAGTTCCAGAACGTCCATGCGGCTCTCTGCCGCGACGTGAAGGACGCCACGTTGGCCCGCGCCCACAACGGCGCCAATGTGCTCTGTCTGGGGCAGGACCGCACGAATCCCGAAACGGCGGTCGAGATCCTTCGTACGTTCGTGACGACCGAACTCGACGCGGCCGATCGCCACGCCCGCCGCCGGGCGAAGCTCGAACGTGCGCAGCGGCTGAGCGACTTTTCCGGCCTTGGCCGCGACGATCCGGAAGTCTACGCCGCCATCAAGGCGCAGGTCGTTCAGGAGGACACGGAGATCAACCTCATCGCCTCCGAGAACACGACCTCCCGCGCCGTGCGTCTGGCGGCCGGCAGCGTGTTGATGAACAAGTACGCGGAAGGTTATCCGGGGAAGCGGTGGTATTCGGGTTGTCTGCCCGTGGACGCCGCCGAGGAACTGGCTCGTACGCGCGCGTGCAAGCTGTTCGGTGCTGAACACGCGAACGTTCAGCCGCACTGCGGGTCGGCCGCGAACATGGCCGTCTACTTCGCCACGATCCAGCCGGGCGACACGATCATGTCGCTTTCGCTCGACCAGGGTGGCCACCTGTCGCACGGTTCGCCCGTCAACTTCTCCGGCAAGATCTACAACATCGTGCCGTATGTGGTTGATCGCGAGACGGAACGGATTGACTACGACGCCCTGGAAGAGCAGGCGTTGGCGGTCAAGCCGAAGATTCTCCTGTCGGGTGCGAGCGCCTATCCGCGCGCGATCGATTTCAAGCGCATCCGCGAGATCTGTGACAAGGTCGGTTGCATCATGATGGTGGACATGGCCCACATCGCCGGTCTCGTCGCGGGCGGCGCCCACGAGTCGCCCGTGCCGTATGCCGACTTCGTGACGACGACGACGCACAAGACGCTGGGCGGTCCGCGCGGCGGCATGGTGCTCTGCAAGGCGAAGTACGCGAAGGCGCTCGACAGCGCCGTCTTCCCCGGGATGCAGGGCGGCCCGCTGGAAAACATCATCGCCGCGAAGGCCGTTTGCTTCCGCGAATGGATGATGCCCGAAAAGAAGGATTACGCGCAGCAGGTCGTCCGGAACTGCCAGGCGATGTGCAAGGCCGTTCAGGATCGCGGCTACCGGATTGTCTCCGGCGGCACGGACAACCATCTGTTCCTCGTGGATGTCAAGACGACGAAGGGCATCACGGGCAAGGACGCGGCGGCGGCGCTCGACGCGGCCGGTATCGTCGTGAACAAGAACGCGATTCCCTACGACACCGAATCCCCGTTCCGTACGTCCGGCATCCGCGTCGGTACGGCGTCGATCACGACGCGCGGCATGAAGGAAGCCGAAGCCGTGCAGATTGGTACGTGGATTGC
Organism: uncultured Lentisphaeraceae bacterium; assembly: GCA_964482645.1. Classification (GTDB taxonomy): domain Bacteria; phylum Verrucomicrobiota; class Kiritimatiellia; order RFP12; family UBA1067; genus RUG572. The sequence continues at coordinate 3,934 of CAYZYQ010000110.1, forward strand.
CGACGTGCTCGACGATATCACGAACGTGGCCGTTCAGGAGGAGGTCAAGGCCAAGGCCCGCGCCCTCACGGCGAAGTTCCTCGTGCCGTAAGGCTTCGGGACATATGACGGCTCAGCCGAACAACTGGGCGGCGTTGGCGAAAGTCAGCGCCGCCAGTTCTTTTTCCGTCTGCCCGCGCAATGCGGCCAGAAAGCGGACGGTGTGGACGATGTGGGCGGGTTCATTGCGCGTCCCGCGCAACGGTACGGGCGCGAGATAGGGTGCGTCCGTTTCGACGAGCAGACGGTCGTTCGGTACGTAGCGGGCTGAATCGCGAACAACGTTGGCGCTCTTGAAGGTGACGATGCCGGAGAAGGAGACCATGAATCCTCGGTCGAGTGCGCGGCCGGCGAACTTCGGTGCGCCCGTGTAGCAGTGGATGACGCCGCGCAGTTTGTCGCCGTGATGCCACGGCACGTCGTCCAACACGCCGAGCGTCGCGTCGTCGGCGTCGCGCGTGTGGATGACGACGGGCAGCCCACGTTCGTCTGCGAGGGCCAGTTGTTGGGCGAAGAGTGCGCACTGCGCCGCCGCCGTGTCGGGCGTGTAGTGGAAGTCGAGGCCGATTTCACCCACGGCCGCGGCGGCTGGATGCGCGTCGAGCAACTGGCGCACAGCGGCGACGAGATGGTCGGGGGACACATCCGTCTGATCACGGTCGAAACCGAGCGCAAGGCGCACGGCGCCGTCGCCGAGCCGTGCGGCGTCCACGGCCGCGGCATTCAATGCGTCGCTTCCGCCCACGGCGAGCAGGCGCGTGACATCGGCGGCGTGGGCACGGCGGAGAATCGCCGCAATGTCGTCGATCTCCGTTTCAAAATGGGCGTGTGAATCGTAGATGGGCATGTCGTCTCCAGAGATTGGTACGGGCGGCTACATCAGAACAGCCGTGAGGCCGTGTTCGCGAAAGGGCGTGAGATCGGTGTCGAGCGGCCGCGCGGTATCGAAGCCGGGCGCGTAGGTGCGGCCTGTGAACGGGTATTTCGCCGCCGCCGTGCGATGGTAGGGCAGGACTTCCACACGAAGGAGGCCGGACGGCCCTTCGAGCAGACGGGCGAATCCTTCCTTTGCGTCCGCATCGTCGTTGACGCCGGGAATGAGCGGAATGCGGGCGACGAACGGCTGTCCCGACGCTTTGAGACTGCGCAGATTCGCGTGGATCGGCGCGGGGTCAACGCCCGTCCAACGTTTGTGTTGGACAGGGTCGGGGTGTTTCAAGTCCTGGAAGACGCAGTCAATCTGCGCGACAATGCTTCGGTACGCCTCCTGCGGTGCGTAACCCGACGTTTCGATCGCCAGATTCAGCGCGGGCGCGGCCTTGAGGCGGGGGATGAGCGCGGAGAGGAACGCGGCTTGCATCAACGGTTCGCCGCCCGAAAACGTGACGCCGCCCCCCGTTTGGGCGAAGACGTCGGCGTTGACACGCAGGGCGCGTTCGAGTGCGTCGACCGTCCAACGGCGGCCACAGGGCAACCGAGCGCCGTGGGGGCAGTCCCCGCCGTGTGCGCAGTTTCCGCAGTGGTGGCAGTTCATTTCTTTGAAGAGGATTTCGGGCTGTGGCGAGAGGCCTTCGGGATTGTGGCACCAAGCACACCGCAGGGGGCAGCCCTTGAAAAAGACGGTCGTGCGGATACCGGGGCCGTCGTGCAGACAGAACTCCCGGACCTCGAAGATGACGCCTGTCGTGCCGGCGTCCGTTGCATCCGCGCGGATGACATCTTTGTCGCTTGCTTCCATGGACTAAATATAGTAGCATATTTCTTTCTCATCGGGTTGAACCGTCTGCGCGGGTGGCGCGTTCAATAAAATCGTGGTGCGTTCAGCAAGACAGAGGTTCTAGACGAAAGGAAGATTGATCCATGGAAGCGTTGAAAGCAGTTGGGCTTGTCCATTCATTCGGCAAGGGCGAAGCACGGGTGGATGTGCTGAGGGATTTCGCCTTGACTGTGGAAGCGGGGGCGTTCGAGGCGTTGATGGGTCCGTCCGGTAGCGGCAAGTCCACGTTCCTCCATTTGGCGGCGGGGCTGCTCGCGCCGGCCGCCGGGACGATTGAAATCGGCGGGACGGCCGTGACGGCGCTGGGCGACGCGGCGGCGACGAAGTTCCGCCGCCGTCATGTGGGCGTAGTCTTCCAAAGTTTCAATCTCGTCGACACGTTGTCGGTCGCCGAGAACATCGTCCTGCCCGTCAAACTCGATCACGGCCGGCCCGATCCGGTGCGACTGGAATTGTTACTTCGGAAACTGGGATTGACGGCCAAGGCCGATCGTTTGCCGACAGAACTTTCCGGCGGTGAACGCCAGCGCGTGGCCATTGCGCGGGCGCTGTTCGCGGAACCGGACGTGATTCTTGCGGACGAGCCGACGGGCAATCTCGACGTGGCGGCATCGCACGGCATTTGCGAACTGCTCAAAGACCTCAACAAAGAGGAGAAGAGCGCGATTCTGCTCGTCACGCACGATCCCGTTGTGGCGGCGGCGGCCACGCGCGTTCATTTTCTCAAGGAAGGGCGCATCGCCGCCACGTTCGAGACGGGACACGACCCCGCCGCCGTGTCGCGCCACTACCTTGAAACCTATGGTTGACGATTAAAGAACAATAAGATTGGAGAGGAAGGAAAGATGGATTTGAAAGTCGAGCCGGTTGTCGAGAACGGCCCGTTCTGGGAAGACGTGGGGCGTTTGGCGCGGGAGGCGTTTCCGCCGGGCGAATATTTTTCGCCGCGCAAGCTCATGCGCATGGCGCAAGCGGATGATTTTGATTTTTGGAAAATTCTGGATGGTTCGGCGTTCGTCGGATTCATGGTCGTCAAGACCTACGACGATTTGGCGTACCTTTTCTTTCTGGCCATCGACCCATCCCATCGTTCAAAGGGGTATGGTGCGCGTGTGCTGGCGCTCGTGCGGACGCTTTACCCGCAGAAGCGGCTCATTTTGGATTTCGAGATGCTGGACGAAACGGCGGCGAACAGTGAACAACGCAAGAAACGCCGCGCGTTCTATCTCCGCAACGGCTTTCAGGAAACGGGCTGGTTCGTCTCCTACAACAACATCGACTTTGAAATTGTCAGCGCGGACGGTCATCTCGACCTTGAGAAATACAAGGCGCTCATGTTGACGCTTGAAATCGAGCATTTCCACCCGCGCTATTTCCGCAAAGACATCCTGTCGGCAGGACGGCAACCGATTAATTAGGTACAGACATCCATTCCAACGAGAACACCAAATTCTAACTTTCCGTGAAAT
>CAYZYQ010000111.1:0-6968 GCA_964482645.1 uncultured Lentisphaeraceae bacterium
CTTTTTGAACTCCCGCCGACGGGGCGTTGCAGGATGTTCCCGTTATGGTATAATCAACGCTCAAATTTTCGGGAACATAGGATTACCATGGCGGTTCAATACGACGATTCGAACATCAAACACCTGAATGCGATGGAGCATATCCGTCTGCGTTTGGGCATGTACATCGGCCGGGCGGGCGACGGAAGCGATTACGACGACGGCATCTACGTCCTGCTGAAGGAAGTTATCGACAACTCGATCGACGAGTTCATCATGGGCTACGGACGGCGCGTCGAAATAGGGCTGGACTGGAACTCCGGCGCCTGTCGCATCCGCGACTACGGGCGCGGCATTCCCCTCGGCAAGGTGGTGGACTGCGTGAGCGAATTGAACACGGGCGGCAAGTTCAACACGGAGAGTTTCCAGTTCTCCGTGGGCATGAACGGCGTCGGCACCAAGGCGGTGAACGCGCTGTCGGATCGCTTTTTCGTTCGTTCCGTGCGCGACGGCGAATATTCCGAAGCCCTGTTCGAGAAGGGCGTGCTGAAATCGAAGAAGCGCGGCAAGCTCAAGGATACGTCCGAGCGGAACGGCACGTGCGTGGAGTTCATTCCGGACGCGACGATCTTCAAGAAATTCCGGTTCCGCGAAGAGCACGTGATGCGGCGTTTGAAAATGTACGCCTATCTCAACGCGGGGCTGACGCTGGATTTGAACGGACAGAAAATCGTGAGCGACGAGGGGCTGCTGGATCTCATCGCCGACGAGGCGCAGTTCGAAAAACTCTACCAGCCGTTCCACTTCCGCTCCAAGCAGCTTGAATTCGTCTTCACGCATACGAACCGTTTTTCGGAGGAGTACTACTCGTTCGTCAACGGCCAGCATACGACCGAGGGCGGTACGCATTTGAGCGCGTTCAAGGAAGGTCTCACGAAGGCGTTGAACGAATACTCCAAAAAGAAGTTCGACGGCGACGACATTCGCGAGGGCATCATCGGCGCGATTTCGGTGCGCATCCAGGACCCCGTGTTCGAAGGACAGGCCAAGACGAAACTCGGGTCGCCTGAAATCCGCGCCGAACTCGTGGCGGAGGTGAAGAAATACGCCGAAGAGCTGTTCCACAAGTTTCCCGCCGAGACGGACAAGCTCGTCAAGAAGGTGGAGGAAACGTCCAAACTTCGCAGTCAGCTCAACACGATCAAAAAACAGGCGCGTGAACGGTCGCAGGCCGTGTCCGTGCGCGTGCCGCAGTTGAAGGACTGCAAGAACCATCTCAAACTCGACAAGATCGACAAGAAGACAGGTCTCCACGAGGGCGAGCAGACGATGATCTTCCTCACGGAAGGACGGTCTGCCGGCGGTACGCTGGGCAACGCGCGTGACGCGATGAACCAGGCCGTCTTCTTCTTGCGCGGCAAGTGCCTCAACACGTGCGGGCTGAACAAGGACGTCCTCTACAAGAACGAGGAGTTCTTCAATCTTATCAAGACGCTCGACATCGAGGAGACGCTGGAACATCTTCGCTACGGTAAAATCATCTTTGCGACGGATGCCGATGTGGACGGCCTTCACATTCGGATGCTGCTGACGACGTTCTTCATGCGCTTCTACCGCCAGTTGATCGTGGACAAGCGCGTGTTCATTCTGGAAACGCCGCTCTTCCGCGTCCGCAACAGCAAAAACCAGTTCTACTGTTTTTCCGATGAAGAGCGCGAGGCCGCGATCCGGAAGTGCGGCAAGGGGTGCGAGATCACCCGCTTCAAAGGCCTTGGCGAGTTGAACGCGAAGGAGTTCAAGGAATTCATCGGGGCCGATATGCGCTTGACGCCCGTTGTCTGCACGGAGGACACCGACGTGGAGAAGACGATCAAGTTCTACATGGGGGCGAACACGCCCGACCGTAAGGACTACATCATGGAGAACCTGGTGTGCGATTCGCAGGATTTCTGACACCGGCGGCATCGGGTTTGGATCTGGATAGTTTTCATCGTTTGAACGAGACGAGATGAGTACGAAAGACGACAAGAAGAAGACGGACGGCGTTCCCGCGGAGCCGCCCAGCCTGTTTGACAATTTGGATTTGTTTACGCCGGCGGACGCAGACGGCGTACCGGCGTCGAGCGCGGAACCGCCGCCACCCGCCAATCCGGCCGTTCCCGTCGCCGCTCCGGCCGCCTCTGCGCCGGGGTTGACCGGACGTGGCCCGATGCGTGACCTCTACGATTTCAACTTCCGCCACTACTCGGCCTACGTGATTTGCGATCGCGCGATTCCGGCCGTGGAGGACGGCCTGAAACCCGTGCAGCGGCGCATCATGCACTCGCTCTGGGAAAAAGACGACGGCAAGTACACGAAAGTGGCCAACATCGTCGGTCACGCCATGCAGTACCATCCGCACGGCGACGCCTCGATTGGCGATGCTCTCGTGGTGTTGGCGAACAAGCTGTGGGGCGAGGGGAAGGGCTATCTGATCGACGGGCAGGGCAACTACGGCTCGATTTACACGGGAATGCCCCACGCCGCCACGCGCTACATCGAATGCCGCCTGACGGAACTCGCGCGCAAGGAGGTCTTCAACAAGAAGACGACGGACTTCGTGCCGAACTACGATGGCCGCAAGCAGGAACCCGTCTATCTGCCGGCAAAGATCCCGCTGTTGTTGATGATGGGTGCGGACGGTATCGCCGTGGGACTTTCCACGGCCATCCTTCCGCACAACTTCATCGAACTGCTCCAGGCCGAAATCAACATTCTCCAGAAGAAGCCCTACGAAATCTACCCGGACTTCCAGCTGGGCGGCGTGATGGACGTGGGCGAATACCAGAACGGCCTCGGCAAGGTGAAAGTCCGCGCCGTCATCGAACCGCTCGACAAGAACCGGCTCGTCATCACCCAGTTGCCGTGGGGCGAGACGACGGATTCGATTTCCAATTCGATCGAAGACGCGGTGAAGAAGAAAAAGGTGCCGGTTCGCAAGATCCACGACTTGACGTCTGAATCCGTGCAGATCGAACTCGAACTCCAGGCGGGCGCGTCGCAGGAGAAGACCATCACGGCCCTCTATGCGTTCACGACGTGCGAGAAGTCCATTTCCTCGCGCCCGATCGTGCTCGACGGCGGCCATCCGAGGATGATGACCGTCAACCAGATTCTGGAGAAGAACGTCGAACGGCTGATGTTCCTCACGAAACGCGAATTGGAAATCCGTCTGGGCGAACTCGACGATCTCTTCCATGCGCGGACGCTCGACCGTATCTTCATCGAGGAGCGCATCTACAAGCGCATCGAAACGGAGAAGACCGAGGAAGGTGTGAAGTCCACCGTCATCGAGGGTTTCAAGCCGTTCCGTGCGGAACTGCGGCGCGACGTGACGCCGGAGGACGTGGAGCGTCTGCTGAAAATCCCGATCCGCCGCATTTCGCAGTTCGACATCGACAAGAACCGCAAGGACATTGAAAACATCCTGTCGGAAGAGGCGCAGGTGAAGGACGATCTCGTCCATCTGCGCGCCTACGTGGTGAAGTACCTCAAGGGGCTGATCAAGACCTATGCGAAGAACTATCCGCGTTGTACGAAAATCGCCACGGCCGCGTTCAAGCAGGCGGACGTGCGGAAGCTCACGGCGAGTGAACTGACGATCCGCTACGACAAGGAGAACCACTTCGTCGGTTCCGGTCTGCGCGGTGGCGACGAGCTGTTCAAATGTTCGTCCCTCGACCGCCTGCTCTTCGTCTGGAAGGACGGGCGCTACAAGATGTCGCCGCCGACGGACAAGATTTTCGTCGACAAGAACCTGCTGGAAGTCTACCTGTTCAACCCGGACAAAGACCGCGACAAGGAATTCGTGTGCGTCTACGAGGAACCGCTTTATGGGTTCGCCTATATCAAGCGCTTCACGTTTGGCGGCATGATCAACAACAAGGACTACCGTCTGGCCCCCGAAAAGAGCAAGCTGCTCTTTCTCGCTGCGGGCTGTCCGGAACAGATCTACGTGAAGTTCAGGCCCGCGAAGAACCAGAAGATCCACCAGATGCTCTTCGAGCCGTTGAAGCCGTTGGAAAAGTCCGCCGGCGAGAAACGCCCCGCCGTCGAACTGCGCGGCGCGTCCACGCGCGGCATCCAGCTGACGACGAAGGCCATTGCCCGCATCGCGACGTCGAAACCCGCCTGGTGGGACGACGCCGAGGGTTCGCGCGGCGTCGTGCTGTGAGGTGTGGCCGCATGAAATTTTTGGACAAATGAACATTCCGCTTGTTTTCTCCCCGAAACCGTTGTATGATATTACCAAAACTAGGTTCAGGGCAACTTGAACAAGATGACATGCAAATCCAAAAAGAGAGGTGACTTATCGCTCAGTTCACTCGGTTTACTCGCGTAAACTATAAAATCCGCGTCCCTGCGGTTCGTGTGCTCGATCCCAGCGGGCAGATGCTCGGTGATATGCCGACTGCGCAGGCGTTGCGTCTGGCGAGCAACCAGGGGCTTGATCTCGTGGAGATTTCCCCGAACGCCAATCCGCCGGTCTGCAAGATCATGGACTACGGCAAGTTCCGCTACGAGGAATCCATCAAGGCCAAGAAGGCGCGCAAGGCGCAGAAAACGGTGCAGGTCAAGGAAATCAAGTTCCGCCCCGGCACGGACGTCGGCGACCTGCAGCACAAGCTCCGTCAGATTCGCGAGTTCCTGGGCGAGGGCGACAAGGTGCGCCTTTCGTTGCAGTTCCGTGGCCGTGAAAACGCTCACCGCGACGTGGGTGAGGACATGATTGCGAAGGTGCTGGAAATGCTCAAGGACGAGTGTTTCGTCGAGCAGGCGCCGCGTACGGACGGGCGTGTCCACAGTTGCATGATCGGGCCGCCGCGCGCAAAGAAGACGCCGGCGTCCAAACCGCAAATCTCCGTGAGCAGTTCGGAGGCGGCCGCGCCGGATGCGTCGTTGCCGCCGAATGGCATCTCGATTTCGGTTTCCTGACCGTTCGCCGTTCCGCGTCCCGTGCGCGGAACGGATGTGTAAAAGACAGGGCTGACAATGGAATTTTGGAATCGGAAAGCTGAGACGATGGGGCGCGACGAACGCGCCGCCCTCCAGTTGCGGGGATTGCAGACCTCTCTCGCGCAGATGTGGAAGAGCGAATGGAGCCGCGCGTGGCTGATGCGGAACGGCGTGGATGATCCCCGCGCCGTGGCGTCTCTGGACGATCTGGCGCATCTGCCGTTTTTGACGAAGGACGATTTTCGCGACGCCTATCCGCTGAAGATGCTGACGGTCGACCGGCGGGACGTGTTGGAGTTCCATCAGTCTTCCGGCTCGACGGGGACGCCCGTCGTGATGGCCTACACGCAGCGCGACCTCGACCAGTGGGGCGAGTGCATGGCGCGGTGCTTCACGATGGCGGGGCTTGAGGCGGGCGACGCATTCCAGATTATGCCGACGTTCGGCCTCTTCAACGGCGGGTTCGGCTGCTATCATGGCTGCCGCACGGCGAAGCTCTTCTGTGTTCCCGCGTCGAGCGGCAACACGGAACGCCAGATTCGGCTCATGCGTGATTTCCAGGTGAAGGGTTTCTGTAGCGTCGTGAGCTACGTGCCGCGCCTGATCGAGAAACTGGACGCCGATCCATCGGGCGATACGGACATTCCCTCGTTGAGGGTTGGCATTTTCGGCAGCGAGACGTTTTCCGACGAACTTCGCCAGCGGATCGAGAAGCGTCTCCACATCGACTGCTTCGACATCTACGGCATGACCGAAACGGGCGGCATCGGCACGACGGGGCAGGACTGCAAGGCTCACTGCGGTATCCACGTGTGGGAAGATCAGTACATCACCGAAATCGTCGATCCCGTGACGGGGGCGCCCGTGCCGGACGGCGAGTACGGGGAAGTCGTCTTCACATCCCTCACGCGCGAGGCCATGCCGATTCTCCGCTATCGGACGCATGACGTGTCGCGTATCGTGTCGCGTGCGCCGTGCGCTTGTGGTCGTACTCATCTGCGGTTGGATCGCATCACGGGGCGGACAGACGACATGCTGATCGTGAAGGGCGTCAATTTCTACCCGCGTCAGGTCGAACAGGCCTTGATGGAGATTCCCGGCGTGAAGGATGAATTTCAAATCATCCTCGAAAAGAAGAATGGGATGACGGACGTGACGATCAACGTCGAGGCCGAGCCGGGCGTGACGGGGCATCAGGTGGCCAAGCATCTGCGGGAGCGTCTGGGCTTTCTGCCAAAGGGAGACGTCTTCCCCGTCGGTTCGTTGCCGCGTTCCGAGGGCAAGGCCCGGCGCGTTATCCGAAAGGATCTCGACTAGCCATGGCGCACCCCATCCGGCAGATTGCGGGAGGGATGCGGATGGGGGTGGGCGTGTTCGCCCTGTTGGCGGCGCCGATTGTGTGCGCCGCCACGTCCAATACCGTCCAGACGGCGACGAACGCGGTTCGGACGGTCACGTTGCTTGTGACGGGGTACTGCAACTGTTCCAAATGCTGCGGGTGGGAGATGCGCGGTTTTTGGTGGTGGCGCAAACCGGTCTACGCCTACGGCCCGTTGAAAGGGAAGCGGAAGCAGGTTGGCGTGACGGCTTCCGGGAAGACGGCGCGACACGGGACGATCGCCGCCGACCCCAAGGTGTTCAAGTTTGGCACGAAGATGAAGATCCCTGGCTATGGGACGGGGGTAGTCCAAGACGTCGGCGGCGCGATCAAGGGGCAGCACATCGACATTTGGTTCAGCGACCACGCGAAAGCGAAACGCTGGGGCAAGCGCCGCCTCAACGTCCAGATTCTGCCTTGACGCTCCGCGTTCTCTTTTTTCCTCTCCCCTTTTTTTTGTATTCTCCCTTTCTCCACACGAAGTTTTGTTTTCAGCGTCCTTTGTGATTTTTGTGTTCCTTGTGGGTTCAGATGGAGTGGCGGCTCTGCAGTTTGTTAAAAAGACGACTCTCAAAACTTCTGAAAACATCCCGCTTGACGGGGGAGAAAAAAAAAA
>CAYZYQ010000112.1:0-6935 GCA_964482645.1 uncultured Lentisphaeraceae bacterium
GTCCGAACGAAACGATTCTGTCCGAACGAGGGGCGATTATACGATTTTTTTTTTCACCACCGTCAAGGGGGAATTTTGCTGATGGGCCGAAACCGTCTCACCCCATCTGTCTCCGACTACAACGCCGTCCATACGAACAGGTTCGTCGTCACGGGCGAGACAACGGCGGGCATCCTCCGACGGCCTCAACGACTACAGCTTCAACAGGTCGAAGGGCACGCTGATGGCACGTTTCGTACTCCCGTTGTTCTCGGTGTGTAAACGCAGCAAAGTACCTCCCAGAAGCGAGTTAACCATGTGGTGTTCATTGAAGCCACTTCCTCTTTGAGTCTCTGATAGAATTTGAATACAAAAAAAAAATATGATACGTCTTTGATGTCGGAATGCAACCATCTGTTGCCCCAATCAGAAAACCATCCATTTGATCGAACAACCCAGCCATTCGGACGTAGCAGCCCGTTTGCGTTTTCGTCTGTTGATTCCAGATTGATCATTCGTCTGTCCATATTAAGAGGCCCCCATTTCATTGCGCCACTTGCCGGTGTCCGTGACGGGATGCCCTTGGCGAGAAACGCCCCTCGCAGCAGCAGCGGATGCTCCATCCCGCCCAATCAGTAGTGCCAAGTCGAGCAAACATCCCCTTGCGCCCTTTCCACAGTTCCTGCTTGTGCCAGGCGTAGCGCTCAAACATCTGATCCCAGTTCTCGTATCCATCCGTTGCCCAGACATTGTTGTTGTCTTCCAGTTCGAGGACGTGGTCGCCCGTGGAGTAGAAATTCACTGCACAGTCTGCCACATCGGTAAACCTTCCGCCCCACGTCAGCAGCTGCCTGTCATCGCCAACGTTCCCCTCGAAACACCTGTACCACTCGCTGGCAAACGCCTTTCTCGGATATCCGTTCCAGTCCTTGTGGACGAGCACGTTGGTCGGGGTCAATGTCGTGTCGTACGCCTCCGCCGGCACGGCGGAGGCGCACATCAGGTATCTGGAGACCTGAAGCCCGTGGTCCTGGATCATCGACGAGGCGACCATGTTGCCGAGGGAGTGCGCCATGACCTATCGTCTCGGTTCAAGGTTGGTGTCGTTAGGAGTCGGGTTGTAGATGGCATTAAACTTGATTGAAGCAGACTTGTCGGGAGTGCAGGAGAATTGCAAATTGAACAGCTCGGCATATTGAGCAGAAACAAGATTGCCATGAGCATCTACAATACAGCGACTTCTTACAACAAGAACCTTTGACTGATCGAATTTTTCGCCCACACCACCGATTTTGCGCCCCCTGGCGTCTCTTATAGGACGCCGTTCGTAATGAAAGTTTTGTTCATACACCATATTTGTCCGTGCAGAATAGACTCCTGTAAAATCGCTCCATGACTTTTTGTCAGCATAGTACCCTCCTGCAAACTTGGCAGGGAAACGCAATGACACAGCCATCCCATTGTGCTTGCTGCCATATTTTCCATCCCAGTCAAACTTTATTTCCATGTCGCCAACTTCTCCTTTACCAACAGGAGCGACATAATCGTATTTCTGCAAATCAAATCCGACCCATTCATTGATTACTTTGGTGTCAATCCAATCATGTATCACCAAACGAACGGCCTTTGGACATGATATAGGTCGAAGGACAACATCTCTTCTCATTCCCCACGGCATCCATCTCCCGCCAACAACCTCATGCTCCTGTCCCATTGCAATGAGGGAAATTCTATCTTTGGTTCGATAATATCCGTCGCCCGACACTTCTATTTCCATCACCCCTTTTGTCTTTGCTTCCGCCATACATACACCATTTGCATCTGTCGTCACGATCATCCGTTCGCCCTTTGATCTATCTGCCATGTCAAAGAAGACATTTACCTTTGCACCTCGAATGGGATTGCCGATCTCATCCGACACACTAAACTCAACTCTTGCAAGCGCACCTTCATGGTAGGCATTTTGGAAATTGCCAAGCGAGAATATTGCAGATGCCGGAAAGGATCCCAACATTGAAATTACCGTCAATGTGCCGACGAATGACTCTTTCATTCTAAACCTCCTGTTTCCTTGACTTTCTCAAAGAACTTGAATACGTAAAAATATGCCACATTCTTGATGTCTGAATGCATCCACCTTGTTCCCCAATTACCGAACCATCCGTTTGGGCGTGAGACCCAGCCATTGGGACGCGGAATCGCCGCATCCTCTGTGATGTCGTTAAGGTTGAACATAAAACGACCAAGATTGTCATCGTCTCCCCACTTCATTGCGCCACTTGCCGGCGTCCGTGACGGTATGCCATTGGCGAGAAGCGCACCCCTCAATAAAAGAGGAATGGAATTCGTGTTCATGCTCTCGGGCTGGATCTTGAAGACGGTGTTCGTCTTCAACTCGGCACAACTCATCAGCCACGCATTCGTCGACTGGATCGCGTTATACCCCAAAATGTTCTCACGGATACTCCATCCCGCCCAGTCTGTAGTGCCAATTCGGGCCAACACCCCCTTGCGCCCTTTCCACAGTTCCTGCTTGTGCCAGGCGTAGCGCTCAAACATCTGATCCCAGTTCTCGTATCCATCCGTTGCCCAGACATTGTTGTTGTCTTCCAGTTCGAGGACGTGGTCGCCCGTGGAGTAGAAATTCACTGCACAGTCTGCCACATCGGTAAACCTTCCGCCCCACGTCAGCAGCTGCCTGTCATCGCCAACGTTCCCCTCGAAACACCTGTACCACTCGTTGGCAAACGCCTTTCTCGGATATCCGTTCCAGTCCTTGTGGACAAGCACGTTGGTCGGGGTCAATGACGTGTCATACGCCTCCGCCGGCACGGCGGAGTTGCACATGATGTACTTCGACACCCGCAACCCATAGTCCTGGATCATCGACGAGGCGACCATGTTGCCGAGGGAGTGCGCCATTATGACCTTGTCGCCGGGGATGTCCGAAAGGATGGGAGCGAGCCGGCTTGCCACGACAAAGGCGTTGGACGCGTTCTCGTGGTAGTTCGCCGCGCCTCCGATATTGCTTCGCCAGTCGACGTTGTAGAAGTCGGCGTGGACGCCGGAAACCCACAGCCGCTTGAAGAGGACGTCGCCCCATTGCTCGGCCTGCTCCTCGCTGACGTTTGCGCCGTGCAGGAAGATGAGGGATTTCGTGTTCCGCTCATCCCATGTCCGGTGAACCGCGGTCGGGCGGACGACGCCGTCTCCGGATAGATGACGGCCGTTTATCCAGCTGTACATCTGCTTCACGGGAAGGATGGCCATCGGGACGGAGTACGAATACAGCAGCTCCTCGCCGAACTTAATGTCCACGCGCATCGACACATGGGACGACTTCGCCTCGCACACCATAAGCCCCGAGTTCTCCGAGAACCGGCTGACGTCCGAGTACGGGAGTTCAACGCCTCCGGCCGGCAGCGCGACAAGAGATGCGGAGGACAACGGCTGTCCTGCAAGAGTCGTGGTGTTCGTGGTCTGCACGGAGCCGGCGGCGTTCCACGGAACGTCCGCAAGGCAGAAGTTGAACGAATTTGTGTTGCCCCATTCGGGCTTGATCTCATACGAGACACGATCGCCCCATGCCGCCCTGAACTTCCCAAAGTCCAAGGCGACGGGGAAAAAGTTTATCAGGTCGAACGTACCATTGACAACAAGGTCTGACGCATTCGCCGTCGTGTAGTCCCTCTCGGGAACAAAATAATCACCATATATCCTGTCCTCGTTGACCCAGTAGCGGAAGGCCCGCCCGTCGAGCCAGGCGGACGAGTCGCCGCTGTCGATCGCGCCGTCTCGGCTGACGTCGAGACGCAGCGGCGGGAGGACGGACGTGACGCGCTGCACGGCCTCGTCCTGCACGAATTTCCCGTCGACCACGTTCCAGTAGCGGAACACGAGGCGTACCGCGCCGGGCGCGGAGGATGTGACGTAGACCGGGAGTTCGGGGGAGTCCCCGCTGGCTGCGCGCCTCATCAGCGCCTTCCAGGCGTCCATCGAAAGGTCCTTGACGGGCGCCGCGTCCGTGTCGAGGAGCCTACGGTAGCTCCACGTGCGCCGGTCGTAGTACCAGACCGCGAACGGCCCCGTCGCGTCGGCGAGTTCAAGATGGACTTGGCCGTCCGGAAGCCTGACGTTCGTGACGAGCCGCAGGATCGGCGCGTTCCAGGCGTTCGTGCAGACCGTCATCGGATAGCCGAAGTCTCGATTCAAGGTGTTATGGACGGCTAGGTCGACTCCGTCGTCACCCTTGATCGCGACGCCGAGAACGGTCTTGTTGTGCTGCTGGTAGATCTCCCCGTTGCGGGAGAAGGCTAGTGTCGCATCGCCCACGGCCGAGCTCGGGTAGATCCCTGCGAGGTTGACGTCGCATGAGGTCTCCGTCCTGCTGAAGGGAAGGCCGTTGGCGTCGACGAGACGCAGCCGGTAGGACTTGTACGCCACGCCCACGTAGTTCGTCCAGTGGTCGGGACACGGACAGCAGTTCCGGTGTTCCGTCGGCATGTCGAGGTGGATCCGCTCGTCGCGCGGCGGATCGCGGATATAGAGGACTCCGCCAAGATGCTGGACGTTCCGCACAGCGTTCGTGTAGTCATCCGCGTGGAGACAGGCGCAGTCCGCGTAGGGCATGGAATGGACTGGGCAGATGTCACAGGGGTCTCCACCGTCGTCCGGATCGGAGTCGCCAAATCCGCAGTCGCATCCACATTCACACCATTCGCCGCACGCGCCCCAGTGGCAGCACCAGCGTTCTTCGCGGACGACGTGGTTGTCGGTGGAATCGTCCCCCTCGCCCACCGAATACCACGGCGGATCGGGTTCGGGATGGGGGTCGCCGGGATCGGGGGCGGGCGGACGCGGGCAGAAGCGGACGGCCTGGTCGTAGGTGGTCTGCCCGAAGAGATATTCAGGATGGGAGAGCGTGTACGTGATGCCGCTCGTGCTTCTCGCGGAGAAATTCCCCGTGATCGTCGCCGCCCTCGGCGGATTGTTCTCGACCTCGACGTTGCCGCCGCCCCGCCACGTACAGGCCAGGAGATCCGCGTCGCGACCCGTCGGAAGGGAGACTCCTTTCCGCCGCGCATTGAAGTCGTGGATGCACGGCGCCGTCGCCACCGTGTTGGGGAAGTTGACGCGGCCGAGCGCGGTTCGCGTCGGCAGGACACCGAACGCGAAGTCGTCCGAGCCGAGCGAGACCGAGAGCGTCCCGTCCCCGCGAACGTAGAGGGGATACGTCTCGCCCCTTGCAAGCGGAACGAGAAGCGTCAGCGGCACCGACGAACCAGAACGCGGAAGTGCGCCCCCCGCCGTCGCGGGGGAACGACGGGCGACGAGAGGCACGACCCGCCCCCCGACGACGAGGTCGCCCGTCCCAGAGCCGGACACGGACACCCGCAGGACGGCCGTGCCCTCCGACGACTGCGGACGAACGAACGTACCGTCCGCCGTCCCAGAGTAAAAGAGGTGTTCGAGGACGGTGTTCGTCGACCCCTCCGGGTACGAAAACGGGTCGGCGTCGCCGATCTTCAGGGCGAAGCCGTCGCTGTACACGCTGCCGAGGGAATATGCGTCCAGCGGATCGGTCCCGTACACGAACAGCTCCTCGTAGTCCGTCAGGCCGTCGCAGTCCGTATCGGGACTGCGGGGGTCGGTACCGTGGACGAACAGCTCATCGGCGGTGGAGAGCCCGTCGCCATCGGGGTCGGGGTTCGCGGTGTCCTCGACCGTGAGCGGATGGAACGCAAGCGACGTGACGTTCGCCAGGAGCGCGTTCGTCGTCCACGCGGGGCCGCCGAGCGACGCGCCGATAAGAATGTTCGTGACCTCGCCGGCATCAAGCCGCGAAAGATCGTAACGGTAGGCGAACCTGCCAGATGGCCATAACTCCAGCTGGACATTCATGGGCGATGACGAGTGCCGTCCAAAAAGGACGTTCCGCCACGTCATCTGCAGCGTGTTCGACGGCGTGACGAAGTGCCAGAACCGGCTCGGCGCAAGTTCCTCCTCCGACGTCACGTTTTCGTTACCAGCGATACGCGGCCAGTTCGCGCGGGGCACGACACCGAGCGTCGCCCTGAACGGCCACAGGCGCGGCGCGACGGGGACGTCGCGCCCTGCCGAATTGGCCTCCGGTAGGGCGGGGCGTCCCGCCCCGCCGCACCGCGACAGGTCGTGCGAACTCGCATGGGGATGGGGCGCGTAAAGGTCGACTTGCCCGAACGAGTAGACGCGGAGGCGGTTCACCTCGTTCGCGCCGATGTGGAACGCCCAGTTCGTGAACGAAAGGTAGAACCAGTCCTCCGCCGCGCCGAACGCCTCCCAGTCGGCGCACACGGTGGCGTTGGACGGCGCGGAGAAGTCGAACGTCTCCCCCATGCCAACGCGATACATCACGAACCCGCGCGTGAAGTCCTCCGCCGTCAGCGTCCGCGTGGCGTTCGTCGAAGCGGCGGACGCGAAGTCCGTCCTGCCGTCGTCTTCCGACTCCGTTTGAACAATTTCACCGCCCACCACCGAACGAAGCCCATCCTGCAATCCGGTTTGAATGTCGTTCGTGCCACCGCCCTTGGTACCGCCGTATTGGATGAACGGCACGATCCAGAGCGCAAGCGCACAAAGTCCGACGATAGACGTCTTTCGTACGAAATCCGCCACAGCCCCAACTGGACGTACGCCTTTTTCGTGAAACCATGCGCCTATCCACAGGACACCTGTACAGCACGTAAGCACAACAAGTACTTTCGTCCAGAATATCGGAATCATGGCATCACCTCAACTCGATGTAGAAGAAATGCGACGAAATTGCGCAGGAGAGCCACTTCTGCGCATCTACCGAAGGACCTGGCTAGATGACAAGGTTGGCAACACATACGCGTCCCATGCCAGTGGCATGGGAACGGGCGGGCGGAACATTCCCCCGCCAGAGGAAACGCGCTTCTCTCGCTGATACGGTCATT
>CAYZYQ010000113.1:0-6772 GCA_964482645.1 uncultured Lentisphaeraceae bacterium
TCGCGTTGAACGCGGGGAGCTGCGTGAGGTTGGCGGCGATGTTGAAGCCGCTCGTGAGGTCGTCCATCGTCACGGGCGAGACGCCCGTCATGAAGATCCGCGAACAGCCCTCCTTGAACGCCTTGAACCAGCTACGGTAGAAACCGGCACCGTGCGTGACGGCGCGGTAGTCCGCGTTCGCCTCGTCGCGCATCATCGTGTTCGTGAAGTTGTCGTACTCGTCGATGATCAAGTAGACTTCACGCCCGGCCTCTTTTGCGCGGCCGGTCGCGAGGTTGAACTTGCCGGCCGCCGTCGTCGCGTCGCACCGTTTCAGGAACCCGGCGTCGTAGACGTCCGGGTAGCGCATGAGGAAGAGATCCAGGCGTTCGCCGACGTAGCGCTCGAACGCCTCGGTCAGGGTCTCCTTCGACCCCTGGTTGACAACGGAAAAGTCCAGCGCAAGCACGAGATAGCGGTTCGCGTTCTCGGTCGGGTTCTCGCCGATGTCGAGACCACCAAACAACTTCTGGAAATTGGACTTCTCGCGGACATCGTAGTAGCAACGCAGCGTCTCGACGAAAAGGGACTTGCCCATGCGCCGGGGGCGCACGAAAAAGATGAAGCGATCCCGTGCTTCCATCTGGCGGATGTAGGCCGTCTTGTCGACGTAGTAGTAGCCTTCCTCACGGATGGTCTTGAAGTCCTTGAGACCGTAGGGTATTTTCAGTCGCCGTTCCATGTCCGCCATTCTACCATTCCATCCTCTCCTACGTCAACGAGGCGCGTCTACTCACCTTTCGCCGGAATGACGGATTCGACCGAATCGAGGCGGTTCGAACACGCCTCGACGAGGGGAACGCCGCCCAGCACACACGTGGCCGCCGATGCCGGCAGTTTTTCAATCGCGTCGGCAAACGCCCGCAGATCGGCTTTCGTCGTCTTCAACATTTCCGCACGCAGACGCTGCCGGTCTTCGGGCGTCCGCCCGGACAGCAGGAGCGTCGCCAACGCCGTCGTCTCTTCGCGCGGCGTCTGGTACGGTTCCATCGAGGCGACCGAACTGACCACATAGCGATCCAGTGCGGCGTCGCCATCCGCAAACGCCCGCAACGCGCCCGCGCACGTGCCGTAGACGTCGAACGAACGGGCTGGCTTCGGGTCATTCCAGCTCAACCACCCCGCGTCGCCGTCCGCGCGAACACGGAAGTTCCCGCCGTAGGCGCCGCCCTTCACGCGGATCTCATCCCAAAGATAGTCCAACGTCAGAATCCGCGCAGCCACCACCGCCGCCCCCGAATAGAGATCCGTCGCAGGATTGGCGACCTTCGCCGCGAACGCGACTTTCGCCGTCGTCGTGAAACCCTCGCCCTTTCGAGGACGCAGCGTCCGCACCACGGGTGGGCCGACGGGTTCGCCCGCCGGGAATGCCGCGACAAGGCCACGCGGCCACGCAGCCGGCACGTTGTCCGTCAGACAAATCGTCAGACGATTCCGCGTGAACACCCGCGCCGCCAGTTTCGCCAGACGTTCGCAGAACGCCACGCCGTCCGTCGCGAACGCCGCGTCGAGCGCCTGCAGATGGCGGATCTGCGTAAAGCCGTCGAACAACTCCTCCACGACGCCCCGCGCCGAAACCTGCGCCGCCGCACGACGAAACGCGAAGTTGCGTCCGCCAATGCCCGCCGTAGCCCGTTCGTAGGCAATCCGCATCTGCTTGACAAGATCGCCGACGGCTTTCACGTCCGTGAACTTCGTCCGCAACAGCACTTCCGGCACGAGCCGCACGGCTTCGTCGCGTTTCGCCGACAACGTCGACACGCGCACGGCGAAGTAGGGACGCACGTCGGACACATCGCCGGGCTTTGCGTAGACGGCCGTATCCGTGCTGAAACGCCCCAGCCCGGCGTCCAGTTCGTTCTTCAACGCCTGCGGGCCGTACTGCGCCGTGGCCAGATCGCCCAGCACGACCGCGAGCATCGTCAAATCCTTCAATTCGTCGTCTGAAAGATCGGCCACCGAAAAGTAGAGTTCCAGATGGTCGACACCCGCCGCGCCCGTATGCGGACGCATCACCTTCACGCCGTCCACGGTCGTGACCGCGTATTTCTGCTCGGGACCGCGCACAGGCACGTCCGCCACCGCGAGAACGGGCAGTTTCGCCACGTCTTCGGGCTTGTCGGGCGCGTTCTGGTGCGCCACGAGCGCCTTGGCGTCCGCCACGACACGCGCCCGTTCGTCGGACGACCAGCCCGCCATGATTTTCGCCAGTTCCGCCTTTTCGGCCGCACGGTGTTTCGTGCCCAGCGTGTTCGACGGCATCATTGTCAGCGAGATGTGGTGGGCGTTGTCGACCACCGCCGCGCACAGAATCCGTTCAAATTCGCCGGCGGCGAGTTTCGCACGGAGCGCCGCGTAGCGTTCGCTCTTGCGGAAGGCGTCGGCGGGATTGCCGCCGTACAGCCAGACGTCGTAGGCCTCGCAGAAGTATTCCAGACCACACGGTGTCTGAGCACTGCCGCGCTCGCGGTCGCGGAATTCGGCGCGGTCGAGGACGGCGGCCAGACGTTTCCGATCCAACCCCTGCGTCACCAAACGTTCAAACGCCGCGCGAGCGGTCTGGCGGGCCTTTTCAACATTCTCCTTTTTCACGTTCTTCATCACGAGCAACGCTTCCAGCTGCGCCTGCGAGCCAACGCCGAAATGCACGTCCTCGCAGAGGCCACTGTCCAGCAAAGCCTTTTTCAGCGGTGCTTCGTTCGAGTCCGCGATCGCATCGGAAATCGCGTCCATCGCCATCAGCTTCTCGCGTTCGTCGAACGTGCCAAACACCCAGGCGTCCGCCAGAAGGACTTTGCCCTCGGGATCTTCGCCCGGGCCGATCTCGTATTCCATCGTCTTCACGGCCGAGACGGGTTTCTGATAGACGAACGTCGCGTCCACGTCCGTTCGGTCATAGGTACGCAAGTAGCCGTCGAGCTGGGTGAGCACGGCGTCGAGATCGACGTTGCCGTCGAGGAAGATCCGCGCATTGGACGGATGGTAGAAGCGCCGGTAGAACGCCTTGTAGCCCTCGAACGTCAACGTGGGAATGGACGCGGGATCGCCGCCGGAGACGTAGCGGTAGCAAGTGTCCGGATAGAGCAGACGATTCTTCTCGTGGTACATCAAACGCTCGGGATTCGCGAACGCGCCTTTCATCTCGCTATAGACGACGCCATTGCGTTTCAGTTCGCCCGTGGCATCGTCGATTTCGTAGTGCCACCCTTCCTGCCGGAACGCCATCGGCGATTTCACGCTGAGGGGGTGGAAGACGGCGTCCATGTAGACGTCAACCAAATTTCGGAAGTCCTTGTCGTTGCGCGAACAGACGGGATACATCGTCGAATCCGCGCTCGTCCAGGCGTTGAGAAACGTCTGGAACGAGCTTTTCAACAGATCGACGAACGGTTCCTTGACGGGATACTTTTCCGAGCCGCAGAGGACGGAGTGCTCGATGATGTGCGCCACGCCCGTGTCGTCCGTCGGAAATGTGCGGAAACCGATGGCGAACGTCTTGTTGTCGTCGTCACGGTCGAGCCACGCCAGATCCGCCCCGTTCTTCTCGTACGTCATCCGCACAAGCCACCCCTGAACATCCGGTAGATGGGTCACGTCGGTCACTTTGAAACCGTGGAGGACGTCTCCGGTTTTCACGGACGCGGCCGCAGCCGCCAGCGGAATCAGCGCCATTGCAAGTGTCTTCTTTTTCATGATGGTTTGACGTCTACATATATAACGGATGTTCGCCGCCTACCGGGACTTCTTGTCCGTGCGCGGCAGGACGAGGCACCGGTTGCCCGCGCCAAAGCGATTCACGAACGCCGCGGTGTCCGCGCCGTACGTCTGACGTTCACCCGATGTCTCGGAAATCGTACCAAACTGATCCCCGACGTGGCCGATGAACAGATTATCCGTGAGCGTCGGCATCGAGGACGAGCCATCCGCGTTCTTCAGCCCGCTGCAGATCTGCACGAGCATGTCGCCCGATTCGCAGAGCACGTTGTCGCGCACGACGTAGTTCTTCGCGCGGTTGCGTTCGCCGTGGTACCAGGCCTTGATATGCGCCGCCTCGTTGCGGTCGGGCCGCTGCTCGCAGAATCCCCGCCCCGCGTCGAGCATGATGTTGCGCTCGAAGAGAAGGTTCTCCATCCGGCTGGGGTTGCCGTTCTTCGCCGTGAGGAAGTACTCGATCGAATAGTTGCACGTCTCGAACACGTTGTCCACGTAGCGGACGTTCTTTTCGTCACAACGTTCCATGCCCTTCGATTCGGGAATGTTGTACTGGTGCGTAACACCCGCGTCGTAGATTTGCGAGAAACAGCAGTTCGTCACCACGTAGCCGTCACATCCGCCGTAGATTTCCACGGCGTTGCCCAGGCGCGTCGGGTAGTCGCGCCCGAAAATCGCCTCGGCCTGAATCGATCCGCCGATCCACGCGAACTCGCAGTTGGAGACGGTGAGGTTGCGGCACGTGCCCGCGCCCACGCCGTGTACGCCCACGTACTTGACGGTGAAGTTGTCAATCGTCACGTCGCAGGCGCCGCCGACGCCGAAGCCGTGGCATTTGACGTTGAACTCAATTGACTTGAACCGCTTGCCGGGGTTCGTCTCGCTGTAGAGATAGACCTTCCCCGTGCCGTCCTTGTAGTAGTCGTGCCAGAAGTGAAGATCCGTGTCGAGGTCGCGATACGAGTTGAACGGCCGCCCCGTGTACTTGTTGAACTTCTGGCCCGTCTTCCCGTCCGTACGGATGACAATCTTGATCGCGTGGGCCGCGCCGCCGTCAAACACGAGCGTCCCCACATCGCGCCGGTCCAGCTGATAGGCCCACACGCGCGGGTTCTCGGTCTGCACCCACTTGGCGGGATCCGCGCCATCGACGGGCGATCCGTAGATGCAGGGCTTCGGTCCGGTACCGTAGGCGGTGTATGTAACGCCGCTCTTGACGGGCACGGTGCCGCGATAGATACCGCCGCGTTCAAAGAGGACGACCGCACCGGGCGCGAGCGTTTCACGCCCAAGACGCACCACGGTCTTCCACGCCGTCTGCGGCGTCCGTCCGTCTGCGGCGTCGTTACCCGTCTTTTCCGACAAGTAGTACTTCGGCGCGGACGCGGGTACGGCACGGTTCGGCGTGGCACGAATTTCCGCAATCCGCGCATCCGCCCATGCCCGCACAGCCGCGCGCGGATCGTCCGCCGACGCGACCTGTTCGATTCCACGTTCCGACACACACCCGGCGCCAAGGGTCGCCCCCAGGGCCAACACAATCTTCAGACAAGTTTTCATGCACACGATTATACCACAAGCGGCGGCCCTCCCGCGCGTTTCCGAACTGTGAAATTGGCAATACGGAATTGACGCGGGGGCGGGGCGGGCAGTATAATGCCCGTCGTGGTCGTTAAAGGAAATAGAATGTTTCTCGTCGCTCTTCGGAAGTGCACCCTTGTTGTCCTAGTCGCGCTCTGGGCGGCGCCGTTCATCCACCACGGCAGCACGAAACGCGCCGTCCCAGACATGACAGACGCGGTCTGCGTTGCGGGGGGCGAGATTGACGGCGGGGCGGGACGCCCCGCCCTGCCAAAAGGACGGACGAATGGCATTCCGGTAGGGCGCGACGTCCCCGTCGCGCCAGCCGCCGCCACGTCCGCGAGCGTAGCGTCCGATGCCGCCGCTTCGTCCGAACCCGCGACGACGGCCGACGGGCGCTTCCGCGTCGCCGTGCGCCCGGCGACAAACGACCTCGCGCGGCCGGACGGCGTGGCGCTGTTCGACCGCTGGCGCCGTCGTGGCGCGGCGGACGACGCGTTCCGCCTCGCGCCGACCGGCTGGTGGCTCCGCCTCACCGACGGCTTTTCGGACGGCGTGACCGTCTTCTCGCGGGGCGAGATCCGCCCGAACGCACGGACGCCCTACTTCCCGCCCGTCTTCGCGGACCGCGTCTCGCTCCTCCCCCAGGCGCGGTGGCACATGCTCGGCGCGGGCGCGGCCGAATCCGGCCTCTGGCACTGCCTGACGCCGTCGAACTCGCTTCTCATTGGCTGGACGAACGCCGCCCTCGGGCGCGACCCGTCCGCGCCGACGAACGCCGTCGCCGAGTTCTTCCGCGACGGGCGGTTCACATACCGCCATGCCGACAGTACGATTGAATACGTGCCCGTCCTGCCGTTCGACTGGGACGGAGACGGGCTTGAGAACGCGGTCGACCCCGACCCGCGCGTCGCGGGGCCGGACGCGCACGGCACGGACGCGGCGTGGTACCTGTCCGTCTGCTCCAACGTGTTCGCGGCGGCGGACGCCGATACGAGTTTGCAAACTCGTGTAGGGGACGGAGCGGGCGCGGACGGAACGCCGCCGCCGGGCGTCGCGTGGCGGGCGGGCGTGAACACGGACGCCTACTGCTTCGTGGACGTGGTGGCGGAACGCGGGCCGGCGCCCGTCTGCTTCACGGCCGACCGGGAGTCGCGCCTCGGCTCGCCCGTCGTCGTGGCGCTGGCCGAGGCGACGAACCGCGTCCCGCTTCTCGTCGGCGTGAGGTACGCCGTGACGTCCGAGGTCCCGTTCTCGGTCTCCGTGCCGGCGGACGCGGCGGCGGCCAACGCCCGCGAATGCGTCCGGGTCTCGTGGACGTCCGGGCTTTCCTGTGAAATTTCGTGGCCGCTCGGCTTCACGTTCGCGGAGGCGGTGTCGGGCGCATCGCGGACATATGCGGTCGGCGTCGTCCCGTACGACCCCGGCGGGACGTTCGACT
>CAYZYQ010000114.1:0-6600 GCA_964482645.1 uncultured Lentisphaeraceae bacterium
CGTCTTGCCAAAAAGATTTGAGGATTTCCTGCGCCACTTGGATTGCAATTCGCCCGAAAGGGCATTCCTTTCCACTACTTGTCCACACGGATCGAATAGAAGCCGCACGAACCGCCCTTCACGGTGAGGGGTGGCGTCCACGGCTGGCCGTCGCCGACTTTCGTCGTCGTCGCGCTGTTCCGCATCGCGTCGAGCGTCGCGCCCTCGCGGAGCGTGTAGACAAGCCCCTTCCGCGTCGGCGCGGTCGTCAGCGACGGGCGCGATGATCTACTCCGTTTTGTTGTTCAGGGTCCTGACAAGGCGGAAGCCGCGGAAGGCGTTGATCGCGTCCGACGGGCAGCCGCTGTACCGGCCGGACGAGGTGCAGTAACTCGCGCTGCCGTTCCAGCCGCCGCCGCGCTCCACCCGATACGAACCCGAGGACGAACCCTCCGGATCCGTGCCGTAGGACAACGAGCCGTGCCGCCAGTCCAGGCACCACTCCCACACGTTGCCGTGCATGTCGTACAGCCCCCAGGCGTTCGGCACGTACGACCCGACTGCCGCCGTGCCGTTCGCCGTACCGCATGACGAACTGAAACCCGAACCTCCGTTGTCCCGGTACCGCCCCAACGTCTTCAAGTCGTCCTCCGTGTCGCCGCCGTCGTTGTACGTCGAGGTCGTCCCCGCACGGCAGGCATACTCCCACTGTGCCTCCGTTGGCAGGTCGAAACCATCCACCCCCGTCTTCGCCCGCAACTTACCAAGGAAACTCGTCGCGTCAACGGCGGACGACGACGGCCACCGCGCCCCGTCGGACGAACCGCGAATGTCATTGTAGGAGACTCTTTCGACCGGCCGCGTCGCGTAGCACGACGCATTGGAGAAATAGCTTGGCTTCGTGCCCATGACAAGTTCCCACTGCCTCTGCGTAACCTCGAAGACGCCCACGTAGAACGGCTGCGAAATCGTGACACGGTGTGATTCATCCGTCTGATCATAACCCATGATGAACGACCCTGCCTCGACACGGCGGAGGACGAGTTTCGTCGTCTTGTATTCGTCCGTCCAACCGCCAGTTGGCACGTCAGCGAGGTACGAAACGGGGTAGGACGTGGCGGACGTCCCACCCGACAGGTCAACGACACAGTAAAGAGCGGCATATTCGACTTGCACGACACTATCCATTGCCGTCACCATGACGCCGTCCTTCGCCATATTCCAGTAGCCGCGATGCCGTCCATTCGTGCAGTTCGTCGTGCCGGAAAGGGTTCGAGCCACGTAGGTTCTATTGCCATCCGTGGCCGTCACGGACACCGGCACGCTCGCCTCCGCGGCCGTCGCCCCGCTGACCTTGTAGTCAAACGGCGCAACCGGCGTCACCGTCAGGTCACTGACCGTCGGCACGCCCCAGGCGGACAACGACAACAGACAACTTGCAATTAGACCCATACTCCTCATTACATGATCCTCATCTTGCCTTACACGCGTTCACAGCTGCCCATTCACAGCTGTCCGACGTCCCCCTCTCCCAACATGCTGGCAAATCGGGTCTGATGCCCCTCCGCGACCCTGTACGCACGTTTTAGCCTATAACAGGGGGTGGGGGTACAAACCGCAAAATGCCCGTCAAAAGCCCAATTTTGCGCAAATACGAACACGCGACGCACGCCCCCGCGACGTGCGTTTTCAATCATCTGTGCGCAATTTTTCACTCTTCCGACCACTGCCCGTTCCTGTTGGAATGCGCGCATTATAGCACACCCCCGCGCCCATTGTCCACAGACGTGCGAAAAATGCGCCCATTTGTTACTTTGACAAGTGACCAAATACGCCCATTCGCCGCATTTCCACTAACAAGTCCCCAAACACCCCCGTTCCAAACCTTCCAGGAAACATTGCCCTAGAAAACATTGCCCCGTGCGCCGTACGGCAATTTCGTCCGCAACGTAATCCTAGACCATCCTCCGTCTCCATCGGCTTCTCTTCAGACATCCTATTTTTGCACCCGTTTCTTCCGTTTCCAATTGTTTTATCCCGGATTTCATTTCGTCCGCAACGTAATCTCACACGCCCGTCCTCTGCCACGTCCGCGCCGAGGTGGTCCACCACGCCCCGTCCGCCGCCCGCCGAAATCACGTCGGGGTTGTCCGCGTTCCCACGTCCGTCCACGTCGGCAGCGTGGACGAGTAGGGGCCGTCCTGCGTCGTCGCATACGCCACCGTCGCCCCCTCAATACCGGAACCGACCGCCACGGACATCCCGTGCGCCGTACCGTCGTATGTGCCCGACCAGCCCGTCACCGTCAGGCCGCCAGAAGCAAACAAAGCGCTCGCGTCCGACGATCCCTTTTTCGCGGCGCACGACAGACGGAATCCACATGATCTGTTTTCTTCTTGCGCCGTCCACTGATGCCGCCGGCCAGAATGACACCAATAGGCCTCTCCGACAAAGAATCCCCCGCGAACGACACGCCCATTTCCTGACGTCGCACCGACGAAATCGGAAGACCTTGACGGGGCGCCGTACCAGTCCCGGCACCACTCGAAGACGTTACCGTGCATATCGTAGAGCCCCCAGCGGTTGGGGTCATATGAGCCGACAACGGTGGTCGTCGAATTTTCGCCCTTCACATCGTCTGCATTACCGAGATAGCGTCCCAGCCGTTTCAAGTCGCCCTCAGCGTCCCCGCCATTGTTGTACCTTGAAGTCGTTCCCGCGCGACAGGCGTACTCCCACTGCGTTTCCGTCGGCAAATCGAACGAGGCCAGCCCCGTCTTCCGACGCAAGCGGCCTATGAAACTGTCGGCGTCAACAGCGGACGACGCCGGCCAGCCCGCCCCGGCGGACGAGCCACGAATCGTGTTGAAGGAGACTTTTTCGACCGGACGCATATCACCCTTGTACTCTGATGGATTGCTCCCCATCACGAGTTCGTATTGTTTCTGCGTCACCTCGAACACACCGACATAGTATGGCTTCGTAAGCGCAATCCGGCTGAACGAAGCCGTCAGATCGGCGTTGATGCCCGTAATCGTTCCCGCCTCGATGCGCCGCAACACGAGCTTCGTCGTCTTGTATTCGTCCGTCCAACCGCCCACCGGCACGGCGGAGAGATACGAGACGGGATAGGACGCGGCGTTCGTGCCATCCGACAGGTCGACGACGCAGTAGCGGGCGGCATTCGTCACCACGAAGGCGGCCGTCTCCACCACGCCGTTCGTGTACGTCGTGTGCGTAAGCGTGTACATGCCGCTACCGGGCGCGGTCCAGGCAAACGTCCCTTCACCCGTCAGCCCCTCGGCGAGCGGAACGCCATCCTGGGCGAGCGTCACCGTGGAGTCGACGTCGCCGTGCCACAGGCTCGAACGGCGCAGCAACTCAGCCCCGTCCGTCGGAATCACGCCCTTCCCCGCCCGCGTGTCGATTGTGAACTTCGCGGACGAACCCGTGGCCAGCACCGTCCCGTTTTTGCAGTTCGAGGTTCCCATTTCGTTTTTCAGTGTCATGGCAAGACGGAAGCCGCCGTCGTCGTATGCGTCCGACGGGTTACTGCTGCCTCGGTAGGACGAGGTGCAGATGCTTGCGTCGTTGACCCAACCACTACCACGCTTCACTCGATACGAACCCGAGGACGAACCGACCGTATCGATACAGTAGGTTAGCGTACCGTACCAGTCCAGGCACCACTCCCACACGTTACCATGCATGTCGTACAGACCCCAGGCGTTCGGCAAGTACGATCCGACCACCGTGTGCTGCGTGTACCCGCCGCGTCCGTCAGACCTGTTACCCGAATACCGTCCCAGCGTCTTCAGACCGTCCTCCGTGTCGCCGCCATTATTATACGCTGAGGTCGTCCCCGCGCGGCAGGCGTACTCCCACTGCGCCTCCGTCGGCAGGTCGAAGCCCTCCAACCCCGTCTTCGCCCGTAACTTGCCAAGGAAACTCGTCGCGTCGACGGCGGACGACAACGGCCACTGTGTCCCATTGGACGAACCGCGAATCATGTTGTATGAAACGCATTCGACTGGTCGTATATCACCCTTGCAGGCAGAAGGATTGTTCCCCATAACGAGTTCCCACTGCCTCTGTGTCACCCCGAACACACCCACATAAAACGGTTTCGTCAACGTGACACGATGTGATTCAGGCGTTGTGCCGCCGCCCATGATGAACGATCCCGCCTCGATGCGACGGAGGACGAGCTTCGTCGTCTTGTATTCGTCCGTCCAACCGCCCGCCGGCGCGGCGGCGAGGTAGGAGACGGGGTAGGACGCGGCGGACGTCCCACCCGACAGATCGATGACGCAGTACGGGGAGGGAACCATCAACATCTCCATCGTGACATTGGACGAAATGAGATCGAGGCCGTCCGCCGCCGTGTCCCACGTGATGCGGTGCCGCCCCGCGACCGTCGGTGGAGTAACGCCGCCGAGGAAGTTCGTCGCCACATACGTTCTGCCCGTGTCGCCGTCCGTCATGCGCACGGCAAGGACTGTGTCCTCCGTACAGTCGCCGCCGATTGTGTAGTCGATGTCGACGAGACCGTACTTAAGGCTGGGAAACGACGCCGTACAGCTGACGATAAAACCATTTCCTTCTCCTTTCAAGCGAGCAATGCCGCTCTGAAGTCGTTACGGAACCCTTTCATCCGCGAAAGTTCAGCGCACCTTGGAGTATGCTCCTGCGATACCGCTTGCGATGTGTTTCCAAAGGCTTTCCAAGACTGCTCTTGAGTGCCATTTCAATGACATCCTCGATAACACCTTTAAGTTTCTCGTCCATAAGCCATGGACTGAACGTGATGCGCATCGACTGTAGAATGTTCTCCGGAATCCCGACGGACAATGACGTCGCCTTGATCTCCTTTTTCAGCCGCACACACAGACGCGTCTCGCGTTCATGATGCCACTCATAGTCTTTTACCCACACCTCGCAACCTGGCACGCCGATTGTTCCGAAGTTTTCTCCCGTCTTAAGTTTATATACGGCGTTCCCCCATCTTACGACATTTCGCCTTTGAATGTCATAGTCGTCCAATTTCTCATCGCCCTGCAAGGCCCCATAGAGGACATCGTGGAGATCCACAAGTTCGACTGATTTAGGTCTCACTACCGTTTTTGTGTCAACCTTTATCCTCTTCTCTTCCTTAACAGATTTCATCCATTTATGCACTTCATCACGTGGCAGGCTGACTCGAACCGCAAACGGGTCTTCCTTTGCGTTATAGGTCCGCCACATCGCTACGCTTTCGCCCGTACAGCGGGAGAGACACATGATGTACGTCCGGCAGCGGGCAACCTCACTGCCGGGGAACGCCTTTGTCATCTCATGTGTGTCGTTCATCGTGGGACTGTCCGCCCGCGACAGATACCACCGCCTTGACATGATCTTGTCCAAAAGGCGCGGAAGCGTCGTGTAATGCTGGTACATCGGACTCGAGTTCAACTCCGGGTCCCAGGCCACCATAACGGCATCGCGCAGACTTTCCGCCTCGCAGAAAGCTTTCTGCCCATCGCACGACAACATTTGATCCGACATTTTCAAGCGCTCCTTTCTACGGTAAAACCACATAAGGGTGGCGAGACAGACCGAATCGCCGCCTTTTTTCCAACCAAGAATTGCGCGTAGTATACAAAATCCCCCCCCCCTCAGCCAAGTAGCAATTATGGAAATTTCAGACTTTTACAAGCCGCAGGACCATCGCAGTTTCCATGTTCCTTGTGGTTGAATCAATCACCGACGATGTGTACTCTACGTGAGAAACAAAAATCACAAATCAGTCACAAAAACGGGGTGTGTCCGACACAGAAAAGAATTCGTCCGTAACGTAATCTCATAAACCGGAACGGATAAATCTTTCCCACAAAAAGCGCGAAACTAAAAATCGCAGTCGAAGTCCAGGCCACCTCTCATCCAGCTAGCCCCACAAACAGGCAATGCCCCCCCCCCCCGCAAAAGGGTTGCATTAACTTTGTCGGATAGCCGAAATCCGGGATTGTCGTCAGAGCGCGGCGATTTCGGCGGCGGAAAGACCGGTGTATTTGGCGACGGTTTCCACGGACAGACCATCCGCTTTCATCTGATGCGCTGACTGACGCAACTTTTCTCTCGCCGCGTCACGCTCCACTGCCACCGCATCGGCCCGCGCCCTTTCCATATCGCGTTCGGCAGCAGCCGTGTCCGCCCGCGCTTCTGCCGCGTCCGCACGAGCCTTTTCCGCGTCGCGCTCGGCCACGGCCGCGCCCAGTTTCGCCTTCGTCTCGCCCAGCTGAGCCTTCGTCTCGCCCAGCTGAGCCTTCGTCTCGCCCAGTTTCGCCTCCGCCTCGGCGATGTAGCACTTCTTCGTGGCCTCGATGCTGACGCGGTCCCAGAACCCCTCGTACGCGGCCCGCTCCGCGTCGTTGAGCCCGGACTCCCGCACGATCTCCAGCGCCTGGCCCGTCTGCGGGTTGTCGAGGAGGTCCTGCGACACCTCGTCCGAGCCGTCACAGTCGATCTCCGTCAGGAACCGGAGCCACAGGGCCTGCATCTTCTTCTCCGCGAAGTTCTTCGCCTTGAATTTCGGCAGCTCCACGAACACGAGGTGCAGCCCGTCGAGCACCTTGTTGGAGTGGA
>CAYZYQ010000115.1:0-6419 GCA_964482645.1 uncultured Lentisphaeraceae bacterium
GTCTGCGGCGCGACGGGGACGTCGCGCCCTACCGACACGTACTGGTTGAGGCTGTTTGCCGTGTAGGAGTTCGTCACGGCGTTCGCCGCCGACCAGATGCGGTTGCCGATGCTGTCGTAGGCGTAGCCGTAGCGGTCCGTCCCGACCGTCGCGGCGGCGAGTTCCGAGCGGCGGTTGTACAGCCATTCACAGGCGAGCGAAACGGAGTCGGTCGCGTTCGTCGGGCGGTTGAGCAGGTCGTATTCCGTCGAATGCCAGTGGATCGACTGCCCGCCGAAGAAGCAGTCGCGCCGCGTGACGAGGTTCCTGCGGCCCGCCTCACGCGACAGCCTCGCGGAGAACACGCCCCCGTCCGGCATCGTGTAGACCGCGTTCGTCACATACGAGCCGTCGTAGGCGAGAGACACCAACACGACACGCCCCGCCGCGTTCGTGAGGGCGTAGCCGCACACGCGATCCTCGGAATCGTAGAGGCGCGTCTTCGCCGCATGGCGGACGTCCGTGGCGACGACCGCCGTCTCCACGGCGCGTCGGAACTGGTCGTATGTCCTGTCGACGGCAAACGTCTCATCCCCGACCGTCACGCTCTCGTTCGTGTTCAGCAGCCGGTCGTCGTAGGCGCAGGCGTAGGACGTGCCGTCGGAGAGCGTCGCAGTCACGGTCTTGCCGGAGGCCGCGTACGTGTAGGCGACCGACGGCGTGGCCGTTCCCGAATAGGCCGTGCCGCCCACAAGATTCCGGGCGTTGTAGGCGTTCTCGCGCCAGGCACCCCGCGCCCACGTCGTGCGCGTATTCCTGCCGTCGTCGGTGTGGCCGTATGCGATGCGCGAGCCGTCCGCGTACCGCTTCGCCGTGTTCACGCCGCTTGCGGGGTCGAAATCCCATTGCGTCGCGTCCCATGTCGTGCCGCCGTCGCGGGTCGTGGAGCCGTGCGTCCTGCGCCCGGCGGTATCGTAGCCGGACATGATCGGATAGGCGTCGCCGCCCGTGGAGACCGTGCGGCCGAGCGCATCGTAGCCTGTCACGGTCTCGTTCCCAAGGGCGTCCGTCCGCCGCACCTCTCGACCGAGCAAGTCGTATTCGGCCGTCGCCTCGGCCACGCGCCCGTCCATGAAGTCCACGATCCGGCGCACGACGTTCCCCGACGGATCGTACTCCAGGAATTCCATGCGGTTCGTCACGCCGGACGCGTCCGACGCCGCCACGGCGACATTTCGCCCGAATGCGTCATAGGCCATCTCCCTCGTTCCGTCGATTGACGTCTGGCCAAGCGCAATGCAGTGGAGCGACCGTTCCGTCACGGGAGAAGATTCCCCGGTCTGCGAAACGGAGGTCAGGACGCCCGTGTCCGCGTCGAACGACGTTTCCGTGACTGTTTCGCGCCCCGACGCCGCGACGGACACCGTACGGCTGCGCAGGGCGTCCGAAAGCCCCGTCAGCTGCACCTTGCGGATCTGCACCGAGTTCGTGACGCTGCCGGTCACCCTCGCTGTGGTCGTGACGCGGTGGATCTGCTGGCCGACCGTCTCGTATGAGGTTTCGTCCAGGATCGTTTTTCCGTCCTGCGACGTGCTTATGCGCTCGCCACGCGGGTTGTAGCCGTATGTCACTGCCGGGGAGCCGGTCGTTGCGGCGGATAGGATCCGCGTCGTCGCGCCGTCGTAGGCGTTGGAGGTGACGAGCGTCGCGCCGTTCGCACCGGGAACGGCGGACGAGACGAGGCGGCCGAGGAGGTCGTAGGTCGAGACCGAGTTCGTGACCGTCCCGCAGTCGGAGGACTTCGTGACCACGTACTCGACGCGGCCGCCGTCGGCAAGGTAGCAGTCGAAGCGGCGCTCCTCCGTCCACGCGGCCGTCTGCGGCGCGACGGGGACGTCGCGCCCTACCGAATTGCCCTCTGGCAGAACATCGCGCCCTGCCGAATTGACATCCGGCAGGGCGGGGCGTCCAGCCCCGACGCACGGCCATTCCCTGCGGACGGACGAGCCGCCGCCGTACCGGCTGCGCCGCACCGTGCGCATGACCTCCACGCCGTTCGTCAGGACGGTCTCGGACGTCTCCGTGCCGCCGCCGAACGGCACGGTCTCCGTCACCGTCACCCTGCCGCGTTCGTCCGTGCGGACGGAATGGTCGCTCCCGCCGTGGGGATAGGCGGTCGTGGACGTCGTGCAGGCCTTGCCCTCCGAGGCGGCCGCCTCCGTCGCCTCGCCGGGCGCCGTCCCGGCGTAGACGACCGTGTTCGTCTCGCGTCCGAGCGCGTCGAAGAAGCGCTGCGTGACGCGGTGCCGCCCGTTCGTGGAGACGTCGGCGAGCCACACGTCCTCCGTCGCATTGTAGAGGTGGTCCGTGCCGGTCTGCGCCGAGCGGAGAACCTTCCGCCCCTCGCGGTCGCGCCGCCAGAGGAGGCGGCAGCACGACCAGGCGTTCGTGAGCGACGTGCCGTCGAGGTAGGTCGTGGAGCGCAGGCGGTTCTTCTCGTCGTAGACCGACCGCTCGTCCGCGATCACCGTATCGCCGTCCGTGAGGCGCGTCGTGCGCCGGAGGACCGTGCCGTAGGCAGCGTCCATCTCGACGGTCTCGTACGTCGGGAATGCGGCCGCCGGGGACGGACATCCTCCCGCGTCCGGGCCGTAGCGGCGCGTAGTGCGGGACAGGACGCCGCCGGACAGCGAATGGGCGTTCACCGTCAGCACGCCGTTCTCGTCGAGCGATTCCGCGACGGCGTCGCGCATGAGAAGCGGCGTCCCCTCGCCCGTGTCGGCGTAGGCGATCTCACAGGAGAAGGCGTTCCCCGCGTCGTCTCTGGCGGCGTCCTGCGCCGCCGCCCGCCACGTCTCCTTTTTTATGGCGTCGTAGCCGTCGCGGACGATGCGCACGTAGCGCGTCCACGTGCGCCCGACGACTGCGGCGACGCCGTCCGTGACGACGTAGCGCGTCTCGCATCTCGCCTTCGCCGCGTCGTCGGGATGGCATGAGTCGCCCTCGGGCGGCTCGAAATCCCTGACCGTCACGAACGCGTCCGCAAGGGCGGAGGCGCCGTGCAGCCCGTTCGAGACGACGGACGGAAAGACGGACGGCACGGGGGCGTCGCCCCGCTGCTCGACGCGCAGCGTCTCATGCCCGTTCGCGTCGAAGTCGGTGTAGACCCACGCGCGGGCGTCGCCCCGGACGAGGCGCGGCTGGCCGTGCCGGCCGGAGTGCGCGGGGTCGTCCCACCAGTCCGCCCACGAACGCCTCACGCCATGCCCGGTCGATTCCTCGCGGTGCGTCTCGCGGAGGACGGCCCTGTCGAACTCCCCGATCCGGCTCCTCTCCACCGTGACCGAGGACAGGACGGCGCCGTTCGCGTCCGTCACGGTGCGCGTCTCGCGCTTCACGCCGTCGCCGCAGTCGGCGAAGCCGTTCCATGCCGTGAGCCGGGTCCCCACGCCCGCGACGTTGTCGAACCGCGTCCAGTCGCCGCCGGCGTACGTGCAGGTCTCGTCCGACATCACGTTTCCGAGGCGGCTGATTTTGCGCAACCGTATCTGCGACGCGCTGCCGCCCACGTTCACGATCTCCCACGTGTGCTCCAGAGTCTGGGCGTCGGTCTCGCAGATGGTCATCCGCACCCCGTTCGCGATGTTCTCGATGCGCAGGTCGCGCCCCCTCGGATCGCGGCACGTGATGCGCCGCACACCGGAGGAGGTGACGTCCGAGACGTGCGCGTCGGGATGCGCAAGAAGGCGGAACGTCGATCTCGACATCGTGACCGGCCCGTCCGTCGAGAACCACGCGAAGCCCGCGACCTGCCCCTTCACGGGCGCACCGAGCGGGATGCGGAACCTGAGCGAGCCGAGGGTCGTCCCCTCCAGCGAGTCGCAGCTGCCGTCCGCGCAGCCGCTTTCGCATCCGTCGCACCCGTCGCCGAGCGCGTCCCAGCCGTACCATCCGCAGCCGGCGCCGCTGTACGTGTGCTCGGCAGCGCCGGACCAGACCTCCACGCCGTCGACGTACACCTTGCCGACGCCGCCGTCCGCCGAGGTGGTCACCCATCCGCAGCCGTCCCCGCACCCGGCCGACACCAGCAGCCCGCAGCCGCCACGCCTCCATCCGCCGTCCCAGCTGCGGAACCACATCCTGCGGAGGCACTTCGAGTCGAGCGGGTAGCCGTCCTCGACACGGTAGGCATCCTCCTGCCAGCTGTACAGCAGGCCGTCCCATGCGCAGCCGTGCCCGGCGCAGCTCCACGATGCGGACGGATCGAGGACGACCACCGTATGGCCGCCGCCGCCGCTGCGCGCGGCGCGGGCCGCCGGGGCGGGCGCGGACACGCCGGGGGGGCAGACGGGCAGGGTGTACGCTCCGGGACGCCGGACGCAGACCGTCCCGCCCGACGGGCCGCCGGCGAACGTGACTTCTCCGCCCGTCGCCTCCTCCAGGCCCTCAAGCTCCGCCATGTCGCTCTCGTCCGCCCCCGGCGGCGCCCGGTGCGGACGGAGAGACCTATCCACCGCGAGGCCGATGCGCGAGCGCGAACCGTCCGTGAACACGCGGAACGTCGCGCCGCTTTCGCCCGTGATCCCGCTCCCGCCCTCGATGCGGAGCGCCGGCGCGTACGCGATCAGGTGGAGCGGCGCCGGCGACCGGACGGGATGCGCACCGGCGGCGCGGAGGCGCAGCGTCAGCGCGGACGGGAAGTCGTCCGCGCCAAGCGGGATGCGGAGGCTGTCGCCGGCCGGCGAGGACGCCGCCGAGCCGGAGGCCCCCGTGTCGGTCTCCCATTCGAGCGCCATTCCGTGCAGGAACCACGCGGCGGCGTCCGCCGGCGAGGCCGAGACGAAGAGCTGCTGCCACGCGCTCGTGCGGTTGACGGCGAACGTCCGCTCCCAGACGATGTCCGTCGCGTCCGCCGGCCAGTCGGCGGCGAAGCCGCCGAAGAGCTTCCAGGAGACGAGCGAGCCGTCCGATGCGACGACGGGTTCGGCGGCGGCGTTCGCAGGGTTCATGCCGCCGAGGATCTTCGCGGCGAGCGTGAAGCCCGTGCCGTCGCGGTTCGTCGCCGTGTTGAACGCATTGGTGCCGCCGAACCAGCGGTCCTCGCAGGCGTCGGGGATTCCGTCGCCGTCGAGGTCGGCGATGGGCGTGGCGGTGCACGGATCGGGGTCGGAGCCGTCCACGAGGCCGTCTCCGTCCGTGTCGCGCACGAGCGGGTCCGTCCCCGCAACGACCTCGTCGCCGTCGGGGACGCCGTCAAGGTCGGTGTCCCGCATGTCGGGGTCCGTATGGTGGACGAACAGCTCGTCCAGAAGCGAGAGGCCGTCTCCGTCGCAGTCGGGGTCCAGCGCGTCCTCTGCGGAAAGCGGATGGAACGCGAGCGACGTCACGTTCGTCGGCAGCGAATTGGTCGTCCACGCGGGGCCGCCGAGCGACGCGCCGACAAGGATGTCCGTGAGCGCACCGTCTGGCGCGACGGGGACGTCGCGCCCTGCCGAACTGCCCTCTGGCAGGACGGGGTGTTCCGCCGAACTGGCCACTGACAGGGCGGGGCGTTCCGCCGAATTGCCCTCTGGCAGAACATCGCGCCCTGCCGAACTGTCCGCCGGTAGGGCGGGGCGTCCCGCCCCGCCGCACCGCGAAAGGTCGTAGCGGTACACGAACCGTCCGGACGGCCACAGTTCCGCCTGGAACGAAAGCGGCGCGTCCGCGCAACGTCCGAGGAGGACGTTCCGCCACGTCATCTGGAGCGTGTTGGAGGGCGTGACGAAGTGCCAGAAGCGGCTCGGCGCGAGTTCCGCCTCCGTCGTCGCGTCCCCGTCCGGTGTCGGGCATGCGCTCCCGGCGATGCGCGGCCAGTTCGCGCGCGGCACGACGCCGAACGTCGCGCACAGCGGCCACAGGCGCGGCGCGACAGGGACGTCGCGCCCTACCGAATTGCCCTCTGACAGGGCGGGGTGTCCCGCCGAACTGGCCGCCGGTAGAACGTTGCGCCCTGCCGAACTGTCCGCCGGTAGGGCGGGGCGTCCCGCCCCGCCGCACCGCGACAGGTCGTGCGAACTCGCATGGGGATGGTTCGCATGAAGATCAACCCGTCCGAAGGAGAGGACGCGGAAACGGCTTATTTCGTTCGTGCCGACATGGAACGCCCAATTGGTGAACGCGAGGTATATCCAGTCCTCCGCCGCGCCGAACGCCTCCCAGTCGGCGCACACGGTCGCATTGGACGGAGCGGCAAAATCGAACGCCTCGCCCGTACCGGTGCGGTGCATCACGAAGCCGTGCGCGAAGTCCTCCGCCGTCAACGTCCGCGCAGTGTTCGTCGAGGCGATGGGCGTGAAGTCAGCCCATTGCTCGGCGTCCGGCGCGACGGGGACGTCGCGCCCTACCGAATTGCCCTCTGGCAGAACATCGCGCCCTGCCGAACTGGCCTCCGGTAGGGC
>CAYZYQ010000116.1:0-6259 GCA_964482645.1 uncultured Lentisphaeraceae bacterium
TTCCGCACGGGACGGGCAGGGCGCGTCGGCGCGGGCGGCAGATCCGTTGCCACACCGACGATCGCGATACCCTTGCGGTTGGCGAACGCAAGCACCTGTTCGCGATCCAACAACAACAAACGCCCCGCCTGGAACGCCAACGCCCGTACACCGGCGCGATACATGACCTTGAGCGTCTTGAGGCCGACCACGGGGATGTCGAAACGCATGTCGTGTCCTTCACGTGCGCCCTTCACAAGCACCGCGCCCGCGCCGCCCAGACGCCCACCGCGTCGAATGGCCGCGTTCGTTCCCTCGAACGCCTCGACGGCCAGCACCATGCCGTCTTTCACGAGTACGGTCTGCCCCACGTCGTGACGACCCATGTCGCGCATGACGTCGCCGCCGTGGCGGATGTCGGCCGCTTCCCGCGCATCCGGCGCCCGATCCGTCAGAACGCCCACGCCCGGCAGATGGTCGTCCATGAACGAGGAGGCGGGGAACACGGGAACACCCGCGTTCTCGAACTCGAACGCGAGTTTGCCGTAAATTGTATGCGCCGTCTTGAACGGCAGGGAGGCCAGCCAGCCTTTCGTCTCCTCGTCGAAGCGGGCGCGGAAAAGGGAGAGCGGATTGATCTGTCCGGCGAAAACCGCGCCGTCGTACCCCTGCGCGGCCACCCAGCGCAATCCCGCCGCAATACCACCCAAGTTGATCGTGTGCACGTGATCGGCCGCCCGGCACGTCGCCCGTTCCGTCGACCCGCGCACGGCCAGGACGTCGCACTGCTTCACGCCCGCCGCGTGGGCGCCTTCGACCACGAGCCGCGGGTAGGCGCCGCCACCCGTGATGACGATCATTTTCGCTGGCAGGAAACTCATGTACCGTCCTCTTTTCTTTCTCAATTCTTTCGGTAGAACACCCACGTGCCGGGTTCGATGGCCTTCTCGTCAATCTTGTCGCCCCGCAGAATCTTGCCGCGCGGCGTGTAGTAGTAGGTGGACGCCGCGTTCCACGCACGGCCGGCGATTTTGAACGGCGTCCGTTCCAAACTCACCGGTCCGCCACGCCGGTAGCGCGGCAGTTTCGTCAACGCTTCCAGATCGCGGATGTCGTCGCCCTTCTTCCCGATGACGAGGTTCTTGGGAAGCGGCAGGACGGAGGACGCCGCGTTCTTCGTCGCGGTGGTCTTCGCCGCAACGGCGGTCTTGCCCGGTTTGACGGGCGGCTTCTTGATGGCGGGCCGCGCCTTGGCCGTCGCGCCGCCGCCCGTCGCCGCCGGGGGCGCGGCCACAAGCGCGGCGTTCCGCCCGTAGTACGACGCCATCGTGTCGGTTCGCGCATACAGAACGCCCGACAAATAGGGATCTCCCTGAACGAGCCGCTTGGCCTGTACGTCGGGATCGTAGGCCGGACGCGACGTGAGACCCAGTTTTGCCCGGACGCTCGGCATGGCGAAGAGCATTCCGCAGCGTTTGCGCCCTCGGTGCTTTTTCGGATGCCACGTGTTCGGCGCCCCGTAGGCCACGTGTGAATGACAGACGACCTGGACGTCCTTGAGTTTGTAGGACGTTTTCAAACGTCGGATGAGTTCTTTCAACGCCGCCAGTTGTCCATGCGGCATCGTCTTGTTGTGGTAGCCCACGACTTCGATGCCGATGGCGTATTCGTCGCAGTCCTCGCGCCCGTTCCACATCGACCGCCCCGCATGGAACGCTTCGCGGTCGCGATCGACAATCCGGTAGACGATGCCCTTTTCCGTCACGCAGTAGTGCGCCTCGCCGCGCTCGGAGAGCTTGTTGAGCGAACTCCGGGCGGGCGCCTCCGTCGTGTGGAGAACGATCAAGGACGTGGCCTTGCGAAGCGGGCGTTCCTTGTTGCGCGGCGAACGGTAGTCGTCCAGAATCGTCAACGGCGCGGCCAGCGCCGGACAGGAAACCAGCGCCAAGAGAAGCGACATGACGAGCGGAACGACAGACATCTGGAAGAGAGCGGGGCGTCAAAGCCCTTTCAGCGCCACGGCATTCTACACACTTTTGACATCGAAACTGCGGCGGATGGCGGCACGAGCATCGGCAAGGTCGCGGCATTCGCCACCGACGACGAACTGAATCACCAGATTGCCGATTGCCGTGCCTTCCGTCGGCCCGGCGAAAACGTCCAGTCCCGTTGCCGTGCGCGTGAGCGCATTGAGGTAGCCGTCCTTCGACCCGCCGCCGACGATGTTGATCGACGTGTAGGTCTTCCCTGTCAGCTTCGAGAGATTCGCAATGGCATCCGCATAACACGCGGCGAGCGACTGATAGACGCACTGCATCAATTCGCCGACCGTCGTCGGCTTGACGTCCGCCGCCGCCACGACCTCCGCGATCATCGACGCCGGCGAGAGGAAACGCGCATCATTCGCGTCCACACGCCCCGCGAACGCCGCCGCGCCACGCGCCGCCGTTTCAAGATCGTTGAAAGAATACGTCCGCCCCTGTTCGTAGTCCGTCAGCGTCCAATCCGCGTGCGCCCCCTTGCCCTCGACGTACTCGACGCCATTGAGTTCGCGGCGAATGGACTGGATCATCCACAAGCCCATGATGTTCTTGAGATAGCGGAAACGATACCAGGCGCCGCCCTCGTTCGTGAAATTCGCCGCCTGGGACTCGGGCGTCGTGATCGGCTCGGCGTTCTCCACGCCGAGAAGCGACCACGTGCCGGACGAAATGTAGACCGCCCGATCGTCCCGCGCCGGCACGGCGAGGAACGCCGAACCCGTGTCGTGCGTCGCCGGCAGCACGACCTGCGCATCGAATCCGACCTCGGCCTGAATCGCGGGCGTGAGGCCGCCCAGCACCGTGCCGGGCATCTGCAGTTCGCCGAAGATGCGGCGCGGCAGACCGAGCC
Source organism: uncultured Lentisphaeraceae bacterium (assembly GCA_964482645.1). Lineage (GTDB taxonomy): Bacteria > Verrucomicrobiota > Kiritimatiellia > RFP12 > UBA1067 > RUG572. Next base: position 2,872 of record CAYZYQ010000116.1, read on the forward strand.
GGTCGATCAACTCGAAATCCCAATTCTTCGCGCGGGCGTCGAGGAGATTCGTCGTGGAGGCGTTCGTGTATTCGTTTGCGATTTCCCCGCTCAACACGAAATTCAGATAGTCCGGCACCATCAGGAAATGCGCGGCCTTCGCCAACTGCTCGGGATGTTCCTTCTTGAGGGCCGCCAGCTGGTAGATCGTGTTGAACGGCTGCTTCTGGATACCCGTCCGCGCGTAGAGTTCCGCAAGCGGCAACGTCGCCGCCACAACGGCGTCCATGCCCTGCGTCCGCGCGTCGCGATAGGCCACCATGTCCGAACACGGCGTGAGATCGTCCGCCAGCAGAATGAAGTCGACGCCCCACGTGTCGATCCCGATGGTCGAGGGAATTTTGCCGAGGGTACGACATTCGGCGATACCGGCGACGACGTTCCGCGCCAGCGCCTCGATATCCCAGCAGTCGTGTCCGTCCTTGCGAATCTGCGAGTTGTCGAACCGGTAGATTTCTTCAAGGATCATCTTCCCGTCTTCGATGTGGCCGAGAATGTGGCGTCCGGAAGACGCGCCAATGTCAATTGCGAGATGGTAGTTCATAGGGAATCAAGGAAATCTGTTTTCGGAAGAGTCAATTGAACGATGAGCATCGACCTCACTTCGAGCCGTAGCTGATGACGCCGAATGAGACGAGCAGGACGAGAATGCCGAGCGCGAGACAGCCCTTCGTACGCGCGCCCGTGCCCTTCCACTCGCCCATGAAAATGCCCAGCAGGGACGAGAAGAAAATCGACGAACCCATCACGACCGCGAAGCCGATGTACTTCAAGGCGCCCATCTGCGGTTCGCCGATTTTCTGACAGGCGAACTGACACGCCCAGATGACGCCGGCGATCGACGCCCAGGCGACAGCCGAACCCTTCGCCATCTTGCCGTAGTCGCCAAACGTCCCGTTCTTCGCGTTCTGGCACAGACACCACAGCACGTTCACCACGAGGCCGCCCCACAGCACGACCACCAGCACGGGCATCCCGCACCAGGCCGCCGGCGTCCCCGCCGCCGCGGCCGCCTTCTCAAGCGCCGCGCCGCTTTGAAGGCCAAAATTCATGCCCGCCGACGCGATGCCACTGAAACAGGCCACGAGGATGCCCTTCTTGAAATCGAACTCCGCGACGGCCGCTTTCTTCTGCTCTTCGGAGAGTTCGCCCTCCTTGAACTTGCCGGCGAGACCGACGAACGCAATGCCGAGCAGCGAGCCGATCACGCCACCCAGCACGATCTTCGCGCCCGGCGTCGCGACGAGCGCCGCCGCGTTGCCCGTCACGAGCGGCGGGATGAGCGTGCCCGTCGCCGAACAGAGGCCGCAGCCGATCGCGAGACCGAGGCCGATGCCGAGGTAGCGGATCATCAAGCCCCACGTCAATCCGCCCAAGCCCCACAACGCGCCGAAACCTGCGCACTGCGCGAGAACCTTCGGGTCGGCCGCCGCGATGAGCGTCAGCGTCTTCGGGCAGGCGACCATGGCCAACACGAGCGGGAAACCGAGAAGTCCGGCCAATGCGTAGACCAGCCAGTAGCTTTCATACGCCACGCCCTTGATTTTTCGGAACGGCACGGCGAAGGTGGCGCCGGCCAGACCGCCCAAGGCGAAAATCAAGGAACCCAACATCGGGTTCGCCGTCAATGTCTCTGTCATGTTTCAGTCCTTTCGTTTTCAGATGTTCGTCAGACCTGCACCGTGTGGCGGAGGCCCATTTCAAGTCCGCGCAATTCCGCAAGGCCGACGAGGCGGCCGCCATACGAATAGCCGCCGTAGCAGGAGCGGAACTTGTCGATCTCCATGTCGCGCCCGTGGTCAGGGCGATTGGGGATGGCACGGCCGCGCCGCTTCTCTTCACGGATGAGTTCGATCATGAGGTTCACCATGTCGACCTTGCCCGTGAGGTGGGAATCGGATTCGCGGAAGACACCGTCTTCCGTGTAGACGAGATTGCGGAAGTGGCAGAAGTAGACGCGCTCGGCAAATTCGCGGAACATCGCCACTTCGTCGTTTTTCAAACTGCCACCGAGCGAGCCCGTGCAGAACGTGAGACCCACGTGCTTGCAGGGACAGGCCGCGTACATGCGGCGAATGTCGTCCGCGTTCGAGAGAATGCGCGGCAGACCGAAAATCGGATGCGGCGGATCGTCCGGGTGGATGCACATGTCCACGCCCGTCTCGTTCAGCGTTTCGGAAATTTCGTTCAGAAAGCCGTACATATGCTCACGCAGCACGGCGTCGGTGATGCCGTCGTACGTCTTGAGCTGGCGCATGAACTCGTCAGGCGTAAGGTCGTCCACCGTGCCGGGCAGACCGGTGAGAATCGACTTCTCGATGCGCGTGCGCGTGGCGGGCGTGGCCTTGTCCCAGAGGTCGCGGGCGCGGGACTTCGTCGCGTCGTCGTAGTCGTTCTCCGCGCCGGGGCGGCGTATGGAGAAGAGGTCGAACGCGGCCACTTCGTATTCGTTGTAGGCGAGCACGGTCGAACCGTCGGGCAGTTCCATGTGGAGATTCGTGCGCGTCCAGTCGAGGAGGGGCATGAAGTTGTAGCAGACCGTCCGGATGTTGCTGGCGGCGAGGTTGCGAAGGGTCTGCTTGTAGTTTTCCACGTACCGCCGCCAGTCGCCCGTGTGCTTCTTGACGTCTTCATGGACGGGGACGGATTCGACCACGCTCCAGGTCATGCCGGCCGCGCGAATTTTGTCCGCCCGCGCCTGGATTTCCTCGACGGGCCACACCTCGCCCGGTTTGCGTTCATAGAGGGCCGCAACGACGTCCGTCACGCCCGCCTGGCGAATTTCCTTCAACGTAATCGCGTCGCGGTCGCCATACCATCGCCAACTCGGCTTCATGTTTTTCAGTCCCTTCTTCGATTCAAATTTAAGATTCCACTATTCTAGCACAAACGGCGCGTGATGGGTGGAACACCCGCGTCCTTGAAGCCCCTCAGCCGCTGACAACTTTCGAGCGCCAGTTTGCGACGCCGCGTTTCTTCGTCGAGAAGTTGACGCCGACGAGCGTGACGCGCCTCCCCTCCGAGAGGAACTTCTCGTGGTAGCGGTTCCGCACGATCTGCGCGATGGCCGACGGCGCCGAGCCGTCGAGCTTCAGCTCGACGACGTAGATCTCCGCGTCGGCGTGAATGGACATGTCGATGCGCCCGGCGTTCGTCCGCTCCTCGGGAATCGCGCGGAGGCCGAGGAAGTTCAGGATCACGACGAGGATCGCCTGCCACGTCTGCTCGTTCTGACGGTCCGTGAGGTCGTAGGGGACGTTCGCGAAGAGGACGGCGAGCGACTTGAAGAACGCCGGCAGGTCGTGCGCCGCGAGGGCGCGGTAGCAGTCGATCTTCGCCCGCGTGAACG
>CAYZYQ010000117.1:0-6190 GCA_964482645.1 uncultured Lentisphaeraceae bacterium
ACCTTCCCCGCCGTCGAGACGATCTCGTTCGTGAAGTTGTCGTACTCGTCCACGACCACGTAGACGCCGTAGCCGAGGGCGTGGGCCGCCGCCGCGACGGCCGTGTACTTCGCGGACGGGACGGGGCGGTTGCGGACAGACCGGATGTCGGGCAGGTCGCCGAGCAGGTCCTCGTGCGCCGTGATGAAGGCGTCCATCTGCTGGTCCATGTACGAGGCGAACTTGTCCGCCCACGTCGCGCCCTCGCAGACGTTGACCTGGGAGAAGTCGAGCGAGATGACGAAGAACCTGTTCTGCTGGCCCGTCGGGTTCCGCCCGATGTCGAGGCCGCCGAAGAGCTTCTCGAAGTTGTCCTTCTCCGCGACGTCGTAGTAGCAGCGGAGCGTCTCGCAGAGGAGGGACTTCCCGAACCGGCGCGGCCGCACGAAGAAGAGGAAGTCCGCGCGCGCCTCCAGCCTGCGGATGTACGCGGTCTTGTCGACGTAGTAGCGTCCCTCCAGGCGGATGCGCCTGAAGTCCTTGATACCGTAGGGAATCTGTCCGGGTCTCATGCTCATGACGGCATTATAGCATATTCGACGCGCACAACAAGAGGGTTAAATCCCTGGAGATTCCCCTATGGCATTTGTCCCCGATCGTTCACCGACGAGATCATCGAGAACCGTTACCTCAGATAATTCATCAGCGCCTGGACGAAGGAAACTCTGTACGGAATGATCGGGCAGGGATGGCGGCTAGCGCAGGATGATCAGCGTGGGCGCGGCGATCTCCAGCGGCGCGGAGGCGTCCCACGGCGGCTCGCCGTCCAAAAAGCGCGTACGGTCGAGGATGCAGTTCGCGGCGATCTCCGCCACCGACAGCGTCCGATTGTAGACGCGGATCGCGTAGGCCGTCATCGGATAGCTCTGGTTGCCGAGATAGCGTCCGAACGTGAAGAGGTCGCTCGTCGCCTCCTTCCCGCCGCCGACCGTCGTGAACACGGGCTGTACCGCATCGTCGAACCAGAGATGTGCCCCGGTCGCGTCTGTCGTCACCGTCACAAGGACGTTCGTGCCGAAATACCAGTTCGGCGCCGTCACCGCACTGCGAAAGTTCCAGCCGCCTTCGCGGTACTGGAGACCGCAGAACGAGAACTTCGCCCCGCCGGGCGCGTCCGGCCGCGTGTCGAGGATGAGCGAACGGTTGCCGCTGCCCGGCCCGAACTGGAACACGCCCTGGTAGTCTTGCCAGACGTCCGGATCCGGACGCAGCATCACCTGGACGGTGAACGCATTCGCGTTGATCGCGTCCGCCGCGCCCGCGATTTCCGTCTGGAAATACGAATCGGAACCGTTGTGGATGGACTTCTCGCCGTAGGTGGGCGAACCGAAGACAGTCATCGCCCGGCCGCTGACGAGATCGACCCACGACGTGGGACTGCTCTCGTGGACGTTCCGCGCCGCGTTGTCGATGCCGTCCCACTGCGCCAGCAGACCGTCCATCACGTAGTCCGTGGACAGCTGTTCGGCGTTGGCGAGCAGGAAGCGTCCGCACCCCGCGCCACGCGAGGCGGCCGGCAGTTCCAGATTCGCGAACGACGCCACGCCCGCCGGCACGTCCGCCACGCAGGCCGCGCCCGCCCAGCCGTTCGTCTGCGGCCCCGCATCCCGCGCCCCCCACACGAACCAGAGTTTCCGCGCACGTTCGGCGGCCGTGAACCGAACGTTCGCCCGCGTTCCGCCACGCACCTCGGCCCACACCGGCTTCGCCGCCGTCAGGAGCGCGCTCGTCTCCGCGAAGCGGACGCCAAAGCGGTCGGCGTCGACCTTGTAGTTCGCGGCAATCTCGTCCGCCGACAGCGTCCGGTTGTAGACGCGGATCGCATGGACGTCCATCGGGTACGCCTTGTTGCCAATATACCGTCCGAACGTGAAGAGATCGCTCGTCGCCTCCTTCCCGCCGCCGACCGTCGTGAACACGGGCTGCGTCGCGTCGTCGAACCAAAGATGCGCCCCCGTCGCGTCGACCGTCACCGTCACCATCACGTTCGTCCCCGCGTACCAGTTGGACGCCAGTACCGCACTGCGAAAGTTCCAGCCGCCTTCGCGGTACTGCAACCCACCGAACGAGTATCTTCCCTGCCCGACTTCTGTCTGATGCCGCGTGTCGAGGATGAGCGAACGATTGTCGCTGCCCGGTCCGAACTGGAACACCCCCTGGTATACCTGCCACTTGCTGGCATCCGGACGCATCATCACCTGGACCGTCAGCGCCCGCGCGTTGATCGCGTCCGCCGCGCCCGCAAGCGTCGTCTGGAACGACGCGCCGTCCAACGTAACGGCGTCCGTTCCGAAGACCGGCGTGCCCTCCCATGTCGCGGACACGTCCTTCACGAGTTCCGTCCACGTGGCGGGTGCGGCCGCGTGGACGCCGCGCCCGGCGTTCTCAACCGCATCCCATTGCGCCATCAGACCGTCCATCTCGTACGATGCGCTGCCAAAGTCGCCCGACACGAGGAAACGGTAGTTCGGATGTTCGTAGCCAATCGTCTCGGGCAGTTCAATGCCCGACCACGCCGTCACGCCCGGCGCGACGTCGCCCACGCAGACCACATGGTCCCACTTGGACGTCTCGCCCGCGCCGTCGCCGAAACCGTAGACGAGATAGAGCTTGCGCGGCTTGTCCGAATAGCTGAACTGGACGTCCGCCGTCGCGCCGTCGGCCGACACGCTCGTGCGGAACGTCTCCGTCACCGTGACGTTGACGACGTATTCAAGCGCGTCGTAGTTGTCCGTCCCCGGCACGGTGAAGACGACCGCGTACGTCCCCTTCGTCAGCGCGGCCAGCTGCGCGTCCGTGTAGTTGCACGTGGGCGTTCCGCCGAAAACGGCCCGCCCCGGCGCAATCGTCCCCGGCGTCCCGTCGCGGCGTTCCCAGCGCGAAACGGAGACGGACGGCTTCTCGACCCAGCCGTTGGCGGCCTTCTCCACCGTAAACGTCCGCGTCACGTCGGCCGTCGTGCCGTCGTCCCACGTCGTCGCCGTCTTGTCCTTGAGCGCAACCGTCACCACATAGACGCCCGCCGTCACGGCGTTTTCAGGCGGCGTGACGACATAGGCGTCGTTCGCCGTCACAACGGGCGTCAACGCCGCGCCCGTGTAGAGCTGCGGCACGGGATTGGACGGACGCATCACCCGCCCGAACGCCAGCGGCGCGAACGAGCAGACGAGCACGGCGTCGTCGCTCAGTCCGTGTTCGTCGGCATCCGAAACGAAAGGCGGTTTCACCGACACGGACGTGACGGCGAAGCCCTTGGAGGCGATGTGCGTCGTGGCCGCGTTCGGCGTCGCGCGGTCGTGCACGGGGCCGAGCAACGCCGCCGTGTTCGCAAGATGGAAGCCCGCCGCCGCCAGCGGATCGAGCGCCGACCAGTCCGTGTGGCGGCGACCGTCCGACAACGTGCGCTCCGTGCGGAATTCGCCGGAGACGATGACGCGCGGCTCGTCCTTGTAGCGGTTCGCCAGCGCGGCGATCTGCGCCGTCCGTTCCGCCGTGCTGTCGGACAGGCGGACGTTCACGAACACGGCTTCATAGCTGCCGTCCACCTTCACGCGCTGTTCAAGCGCACAGCCTTCGACTTCCTGGGACGACAGGACTTCAAAACGGTTGTTGCAGAACGTCGAACGCGGAATCGCACCCGACGCATCGCCCAGCGTCGTCTGCGGATAGTCGAGGAAGACGCCCCGGCGCGATCCCATCTGCCCCCACTGGTAGACGAACTGGGAGACGCTGTCGTTCACGCCCAGCCAGTCTGCGGAAAGGTCGCCCAGGAACGCATGATAGGCGTCCAGCGCATCCTTGAGATTCCCCCAGACCTCGATCAGTCCATTCGTCGCCGGGCCTTGGGTGAAATCGTGCACGTTCCAGCTCGCGTAGGTGAACGCCCCGCCGGCGCGATAGATGGTGAACGTGTTTGTCGCGGCCGAACCCGCGTAGGCGCCCTGTCCCGTCACAATGGCCGTGGCCGTGCCGGCCGCATCGTTCCCGCTGAACGCGACCGTGTAGTCCTCGTCCGCCACAAGCGCAACGCCCGTCGCACGGTCGGTGACGGCCAGCGTCGGCACGACGGCCTGTGCGCCGTCCCACGCCTGGACGTCGATCGGCGCGACGGCGAGTTCGTAGGTGTACGCGAAAGGCCCGGCCGTGAACGGCTGATCGGACGACGACGCATTCGCGCAGAACGTGTCAGACTTGACGTCGTACAGTCCCGCCACGCCGTCCGACGTGCGGACGCAGGGGATGAAGGCGTGTGTCGTCTCGCCGTTCTCCGCCACTCTGAACGAATGGATGAACCCGCTCGTCTTTTCAAAGACGCGGAAGGGATTCGCGGAATTCTGTTCCCGCGCCATTGTCAGATCGATCGTCTTCCGCCCATCAATCCAATAGGCGCTTCGAGCGGAATCAATCGCGACGACGTGGCGTTCAAAGGGCTTCGGCGTGATCGCCGATGCGGTGCAAAAACCGTCTTTGTTCCACGGCTTGCCGACGGCGATGCCGTCTTCCACGGTCGTGGCGTCGCCGCAGGTCGCGGCAAACATCGAAAGCGCGTTCACATAGGCATGGAACAGAAGTCCCGTCGCCTCGTCCGTCGCCGGAGTCGCATTGAACAGATACGTGCTCGGCGAAACGGGGGCAACCGTCGCGTCGATTGCCGCCATCGTCTGCGGCGTGGCGGAAACGGCCGTCTGAATGTATTGCGAACCGTAGGCCCGGATGTACTTCACTTCGCGATAGCCCTCGGGCAGACGCGACGTCGAGGGAAAGATGTTGAACGTCCGCTCCATCCGTTCGCCCGCATAGTCGCCCAGCCCTGTCACAACGACCCATGCCTCGCCAACGCCCGTATTGTTCGCATAAGCGAGTTCGTAGTCCGTGCCTTCGGCGAGCGTCGCGCCTGTTGCCTTGTCCGTCACGACGACGGACGGACAACATTCCGCCATAGCCGCATCCCACGTCTGGTCGGCCGGCGCGCTCACGTGGAACGGCGCCACGTCGGCCGCCGGACCGGCCACGAGGCCGATTCCGTTTTGATCGGAGAAGAACGCCTCCGTCACGGTGTCGTAAAGTCCCACTTCGCCATCGGACAGGCGGCGGCACGGAACGAAATTGCGCACGGCCGTCCGCGTGGCGTCGTGGATCGCACACGCATAGAGGCGGAGTCGACCGTTCTCTTTTATGGCCGTCCCGTCGGAAATATTGGCGAACAGCCGCAAGGGGGCGCGAGCCGTCTTCACGTGCGTCGTCGCAACCTTCGCCGCATGGTTCGTCGTGCCGGAAGCAACGTCAACGAGCGTGACCGTATTGTCGACGCCGTCGAGCACTATTCGTTTCCGCCCGATCGTAACCGGCACTTCCGTCGACGTCCAGTTGCCCCAACCGTCCTTGTAGGCCCAGGCGTAACAATTCCAGGAGTTGATGTAGACCGTCAACGTCAGAAAATTGCCGTCTCCCGTGGACGTCCCGAACACGCGCTGCTGGACGGTCATGGGATCCGTGAACGCGAAGTCCGCGTCGACGACGACGTTCCCGGACGGCTTGTAGCCCGAATCGACTGACTGCACACCCGTCGATTCGACGTACTCCAGTTCCAGATACTCCGTCGGCAGACGCGCCGCCGCCACGTGCAACGCCGACAGCAACAGCCCGAACAGACATCCGAGCTTCAGTCCATTTGCCTTTTTCGGCATCGCATACGTTCCGTCTTTCGCCATGTTCCGCTCCTTCTTGCTGAACGATTCCGCCAACCCGACGGCCTCGCCCAACCGACTTTATTCCATTTGACAAGGCATTATATCCATTTTTTTTTTCTTGTCAACCGGTGACGGATTTGAAAACATCGGAAAAAAAAAAGACAAAGCCCGTTTCGCGGCTCTGGCTCGACATGTTTTTTTGTTATAAGTCCGTGCTATGAAACCGCTCGCCACCAACATCGCCGAATTCGAGACTCTGCGTAAGGTGGGGTTTCTGTACGTGGACAAGACCGCCCATCAGCACCGGCTCATCACGACGCCCGGCAGCACGTTTTTTTTTCTGCGCACGGCCGAGGCGCTTCGGGAAGTCGCTGAGCGTGACGATGCTGAAGTCGAGAAAATCCAGTAGTCCGCGACTTCTCCATGGGGGAAAGGGAAAATTCGCCAAAAGATGGTATACT
>CAYZYQ010000118.1:0-6122 GCA_964482645.1 uncultured Lentisphaeraceae bacterium
TATTATACCACGCGGCGGAATGGAGGAACTATGGGATTCTTGTTTTGGGGAGTTCTAGAGTCCCAGAGTTCGGCGGGAACGAGGAGGTCAAGCCCCACGCCCCGCCGCCGCCACGGCGAGCATCCCGAGTGCATGGACGGCCGCGTGGGCACGAATGCCCGCGCGGTCACCCCGGAAAATCGCCCGTTCCGTACGCACGCCCTGCACCGTCGCAAGCCCGAACCAGACCAGCCCGACGGGCTTCTCCGCACTGCCACCGTCCGGTCCGGCGATGCCCGTCACCGAAACAGCCAAGTCGGCGCCCAGCAACCGCCGCGCCCCGACGGCCATCGCCGCCGCGCAGTCGGCGCTCACGGCGCCGACCGTCTCCAGTACGGCCGCCGGAACACCGAGCACGTTCTGCTTGACGACATTCGCATAGCTGATCACGCCGCCCAAGAAGACCGCGCTCGAACCGGGGACCGCCGTAATCGCCTGTCCCACGCTGCCGCCCGTACATGATTCCGCCGTGGCGCAGGTCAACCCCTGCGCCTTCAGCAGTTCGACGAGATTTTCCGCGACGCCCATCGTTCCGACTACAGCAACGACGTGTAGAGCTTGGCGATGTCCTTCACGGACGTCTCGCGCGGATTGCCGGGACGGCAGGCGTCCGCATAGGCGGATTCGGCGAGGAACGGGATATCCTCTTTCTTGAGAATACCCTTGAGGTTCATCGGAATGCCCACGTCGGTGGACAACTTCTCCACGGCGGCGATGGCGGCCTGGCGGTACTGGGCGCACGTCATCTTGTCGACGTCCTTCACGCCCATGGCGCGCGCGATGTCGCGGTACTTCGTTCCCGTCTTCGCGGCATTGTACTTCATCGCCGTCGGTAGCAGAATCGCGCAGGCCTTGCCATGCGGTACGTCGTAGAGCGCCGAGAGGCCGTGCGCCATCGAATGGTCGATGCCGAGGCCGACGTTGGAGAAGCCCATGCCCGCGATGTACTGGCCGAGCGCCATTCCTTCGCGACCAGCCGGCTTGTTGGCCACGGCGTCGCGCAGCGAACGGGAGATGATCTCGATCGCCTTGAGATGGAACATGTCGGTCAGTTCGCAGGCGCCCTTCGTAATCAGCCCCTCAATTGCGTGTGTCAGCGCATCCATGCCCGTGAACGCCGTCAACCCCTTCGGCATCGTCGACATCATGTCCGGATCGACGAACGCGACGACGGGGATGTCGTGCGGGTCGACGCACACGAACTTGCGGTGCTTTTCAACGTCCGTAATCACGTAGTTGATTGTCACTTCGGCGGCCGTGCCGGCCGTCGTTGGGACGGCGAGAATCGGCTTGGACGGCTTCTTCGTGGGCGCGACACCTTCCAACGACCGCACGTCGGCGAATTCGGGGTTCGCCATGATGATGCCCACGGCCTTCGCCGTGTCCATCGACGACCCGCCGCCAATGGCGATGATACAGTCCGCTTTCGCTTTCTTAAAGGACTTCACGCCCTGCTTCACGTTCTCAATCGTCGGATTCGGCTTGATGTCGCTATAAAGGACGTACGGGATTTTCGCATCGTCCAACAACGCGGTCACTTTCTGCGTGACGCCGAACTTCACCAGATCCGGGTCGGAGAAGACGATCGGCTTTTTCAGCCCGCGATTGGCCAGTTCCGTGACGATTTCCTTGACGGCGCCCGCGCCGTGGTAAGACGTTTCATTCAGAATAATCCGATTCATGTTAGATCCTCGTTTTTTCTAGACATCGACAGACGAATGTCTTTCATTATAGCACACCTGTCCACGCCTAGCGATTGACGATCGCCAGCACGTCCTTGCGCAGGGCATCGTAGGGCGCCTTTCCTTCGACCGCCGCTTTCAAATCGAACTTCTTCGCGAGCGCGTCGAGTTCGGCCGTGTACAGCCCCGCCGCACGGAGGAGACGGATTTTCTCGGCCGCCACAATGCCACGACGGAGTTCGAGGAAACGCAGCGACGGCGACCCGTCCGGATAGACGAGGAACGTATCGCCCGCCTTCCAGTTGCCGTACGAAGCGTCGCGGCAGGGATCCTGCGGCCAGGAATTCCAGGCCCAGCGCAGCAGACCGTCCAGCCCCGAAATCGCCGGGTACACGCCGATCCAGAAATTCTCCGCCGCCGCGCTGTCGATCATCGTGTTCGGATAAGGCGGCCAGCAACACACGTAGAACGTCGTCTTGTGGCCCTTCGCACGCCGCGCCGGCACTTCCGCGAGGAAGTCGGGCGAGGCATGGGGCAGCACCTGACTGTAGTTGTCGAGCACGATGCCCTTGAAGTCGGACGGCTTGCGATTGCCGGCCATCGCCACTTTCATGCCGGGCGCCTTGGCCTGGACGAATTGGCAGATGTTGCTCACGTCTTCCGGACTGCGTTCGTCCATGGCGATGTACGTGTCTTTGAACCAACCTTTGGCTTCAAGATGCTTCTTGAAGTCGACGAGGAAATCGCCCCAGTAGTCCGCGAATTCCGGCGTACCGGGCACGGCTTTAAGGGACTTCGTTTCGCCCTTCTCGTTCTTGTACGTGACCATGTAGCCCCACGGACACATCGTGTAGCAGGCGATGTCCGGTCCGAGACCGCACGAACGGCCGAACGCGACATATTCGTCGAAGAGGCTGTAGTCGAACGCCCACGTACCATCGGCCTTCTTCACGCGCCCGACCATTTCGTGGTAGGCGTCGTAACACTGGTGGTTCCACGGCTGATCGGTCAGCGTGACCGTCAACGTCTTCTGCCCCGCCGTCGCGAGCGTTTCCCACACGGGGCGCATTTTCGTGTAGTGCGCATCGGAGAACGGCTTGACGCCGAAGATGCGCGAGACGGCCCACGGATGCTGCCACAGATCAAGGAAGTACGCCCAGTCCTTCGCCGGCGGCAGTTCGCGATCGATCACGCGAACATTCAGCAGCCCACACGAATAGACGCCGGGCTTCGCGTCGCGCGCCGCCGTCACTTCGACGATTTTGCGCCCCGGTTCGTTCGCGTTCCAAACCACGCGATCGAGTTTCTCCTTGTACTCGTACCCCTCGGGCGTCGCCGCGTACTTCACCGTCTTCAAGACGCCGATTTTTACGTTGACGCCGGCCGGCGCGGACGCAAACCCATCCGCGTTCTCGGCGAAATTCGGAACACGCACGGCCGTCGTCTCGCCACGCCATACGTCGACCGTCCAGGTCTGGGCCTCGGCGCAGAACGCCGTCAGCGCTGCCACCGTCATCATCATGCATTTCTTCATTTGTCGAGTTCTCCTTTGAGGTTGAAATTGGGCGTTCCGAAGCGTAGAATCCACTCGTCCACGGAACCAAACATTGGATGACAGTTGGAATAGACGTCATCCGATTCCCGCCACGTCTCCCACAACGTCGTCGCACCACGGTCGATCATCTGCAGCCAACCGGGAAAGCCTTTATGCAGAACGATCTTCTCCGCCACGTCGCGCCGACCATGCTCCGACAGATACATCAGCATGTAGCGCGTGGAGAAAATGCCCGTCGTCGGACCGTAGTCCGCCTTTTCAATCGCCGCAAGTAGCGCCCGTTCCGCCGCCGCGCGTTGCGCGTCCGGCACCAACCCCAAATAGAGGCCAATCGCCTGTGCGCTCTGCGTTCCATTTGCCACGACGCCATCCTTCACGAAACGCGCCTGGAACGACGTCTTGATCTTGTCCGCCACCGCCCGGAAGCGCCGCGCTTCATCCGTCTTCCCCAGCAAATCCGCGAACTGCGCCGTCAACCGCACGAACGTATACCAATGCGCCGTTGCCGTGACGGCGTTCGGTGCGCGTTCCAACGCCTCGTGATCGCCAATACAATCCGGTACGATGCCCGATGGACACCGCACGTCGAGCAACCGCGCGTAACGTGCGCAGACAGGATAGTAGGCGAGCGCCCGCGCTTTCACATCGGGATAGTGGCGAATGAGTGCGTCCATGAGCACGGGTACGGCCAACGCCCAACTAATCGGACCCGACCGCCCGCCGAATCCCTTGTCGGCAATGCCCACATAGGGCGCCGTCTCCGTAATCCATCCGTCAGCCGCCGCCTCGTCTGCGAAATCCTGCAACGTCTTTAAGTAGAACTCGCGCATGTCCCAGTTCAACATGAACGCCTCACACGTCGCCACGATGTCGCCGCCATAACCCAGCCGTTCGCGGCCGGGACAGTCACTCTGGACGCCGCCCATCGTGTTCGCTAGAAACGTCCGCCGGCAGATGTCATGAATCTGCGCAAATTCGGGTCGCGCGGGCTTGAAGGAATAGGCTTGCGGCGAAACGGGCAGCGCACACATCACGGGCGTGGCCATCGCGTCTTCCGGCCCGTTCAATAGACGATCGTAACCGCGCACTTCGGCATAGCGGAACACGTGCCATGTGAACCACGAGTAGAACATTTCACCACATGACCCATCGCCGCAGATGTAGACGTCCCGCTGGCACGCGACCGACGGCGCACCCGGCCCGCCATTGCCGCGCTTGATCTGCCCGGCCGTCTGTGTGAGGACGTTCACCGATCCATCGGCGTTCAAGCGTTCGCCATAGACGATTTCAATGCGAGTCCCCTTCGGCTGGCCATGGAAATTGAACGCCGTCGTCGCGGTCCTGTTCTCGCCAAAATCGACAACCTGGATTTTTCGCGCCGCGTCCAACCACTTCGCCCGCCCCGGCCGTGCAATCTGGCCGACGACGGCCGGCGCACGCCGCGCCACGATCTTTCCTTTCGGCCCGGATACAACGGACGCAGACCGCCACCGTCCGTCCACCTCCCGCGCCTTGTCGATTTCCGTTCCGAGATAGACACAGTTCCGCACGACGTGCGTTTCGCGCCACGTCCATGCAAGAGGCTGCTCCACGCCATCGACGAGAATTTTAAAACACGGCCGTCCATGCGCCATGTTGTCGCGAAAGACCTTGCTCCCCCAGAATTTCAGCGGCGGCAGATTATAAAAGCCGTTACCCAAACGAAGAATCAACGTGTTCACCTGCGGCCAGGGACGAAAAGCATCCGGCGCGAATTCAAGTTCATCCGCATAGATCGTTTGGTCGAACGGACTCCACAACGGCATCAAGCCCGTCCAGGTCTTCGCACGCCCACCGTTCAATTTTGCGAAATAATAACCAGCGCAGGCGATGCGAATCCGAGCCGTCGTCTGCCCCTTGGGCAATACGAACTCCGCCTTGAACTTCGGCGCAGGATCGGGCGCATAGAAATCTGCCGCATTCGTCGGCGCGACGCGACCGTCGCCAATCCACGGCATTTTTTGTAGTCGCGCCAACCCCGCGTCCGCGAAACAGATACCCGCCACCAGAATACCCACCAGCATCCCAATTTTCTTCATGTCAGCCCTCCGTCTTTACTTTGCGAATGCGTTGTTGATGTACATGAGAAATTCCATGCGACGCGCAGGCTCCACAAGTTCGAGGAGGCGGCTCTTCGCCGGCACGGCGCGATTGACCAACGCATCGATCGGCCGGGCGGCCACTTTCTCGCCGAGAACAGCGCGAACGGCGGCGCGCAATGCCTGTTCGCCCGCCGGATTAAGTGGACGGACATCGGGGCGATTACACGGAGCATTCAACGGCGAGGCAACGGCGGCACGGTTGAGGTCGATCCAGCGTCCGAGCGTCTCACGCTCGTCCGCCGTCAGTTGTACACCGCCGTGCCCGTTCCGGACGAGAATCCAAAGGGGACTCAACAAGCGCGGATCGATATTCGGCGGCAATTTCCGATGCGTCGCCCGCCCACGAGGCATCGATGCAATCTGACGCCGGGCAACGAGATTGGAGACGGCGGCAGCACCCACGAGCGAAAACGCGGGCGCGGATCCCTCACCCAAACCATGACAAGAGATACACCGCCGGTCAAAAATCGGCTGGATAGACGACGTATAGCCCAAAACCGCCCCGTCGCCCGTCGCTGGGGACGAGATGGCTTCGCTTGAAAGCGTCATCAAAAACAGAATCCCGGCTAGCAGAATGCCCTGTCGTTTCATGTCATTCATCCGCATAGAAAGGAGTATAACAAAAAACGGCGGAATCTTCCGCCGTGAATAAAATAAAAAAGGCCGGCGGCGTCCTACTCTCGCGCGGGCGGGTCCCGCACTACC
>CAYZYQ010000119.1:0-5970 GCA_964482645.1 uncultured Lentisphaeraceae bacterium
TTGATTTTTTTCGCGGACATTTCCGCTTGCCTTGGCACGAGTGAGGTGTTAAACTGTACCGCGTACATGGGCGAAGGAGTTTTTCGTTCTTTCACATAGGCGGACGGCCCATGGTCCGCCACCGCGCCGGAGGCGAAGCGATTCGCGTCCGGCAGAACCTCGGCTGAACGCGTCCTGACGATTGTGGACGCGAACCCCGAGGGGAGCCGCAGGATTCCGAGAAGGACTGCGGCGGCGTACGCATACTTGCGTATTTGGTTTTGTCTGGAAACGACCAAATCTTCATACAAAAAACCGAATATGTAGGGTGCGCTACGTGGAGTATTCCACGTGGCGTGTCTTCGTTTCGTGTTTTTTGTAGGGTGCTTGGTCGTACCTCAGACAAGACATGGAATTTGAGAGACACGCCACGTTCCTTTTTCGCGTCGGATGTGGAGGGTGTCAAACGATGGACGCGAAGCAGTAGGAGGAAAAAAATGTTCTGTACGAAATGTGGCAGCCAAATCAAGGCCGGTGCGACGGTCTGTTCAAAATGCGGTCTGCGGTTGGACACGCAGTCCGTGAAAGTTCCCAACCATCTGGCGGGGGCGATTGCGAGTACGCTCTTCTGTTGTCCGCTAACGGGAATTGCTGCGATCGTGTACGCCTGTCGCGTCAATACGAAATTGGCACAGGGCGATTGCACGGGGGCGCAGGAGGCGTCGAAACTCGCCTATCGATGGATGGTGGCGGGAGTCGCAGTGGGAGTCGTTCTTCTGTGTGTAAATGCGGCTCTGCGTATGATGGAGTCGTTGAACTAGTGGAAACGTGTCTGCAACAAGGAAATCCCAACAGACGGGAGGCCACCGATGTTTTGTTCACATTGTGGGACAAAGATTTCGGAAAACTCTAATATCTGCTACAGGTGCGGACATCCAGTAGAGAGCGGTTCGCAGGGGAACGCAGTTGACCGAGAGGCGGCGACCTTGAGGTGGTGTGTTCCGCTGGGGCGTTCGGGGTGGGCAATTGCGGCGGGTTATCTTGGCCTCCTGTCGTTCATCCCTTTCATAGGGGTGATGGCAATCATATGTGGATTTCTAGGGCTGCTTTCCATTGCGAAAGATCCCCAGAAACTTGGAAAGGGGCGGGCGTGGTTCGGCATCGTCTCCGGGTCGGGGTTCACGATATTGTATCTGATCATCTTCATGACAGCGTCCGACAAGGCGATTGACGAACAGGTCGACCCTGACCGCTACGTCATGATACGCGCAGGGGAGGTCACGGCGAACGCGCAGAGATGGTACGGCTACCGCACGAGCACGAAACTAACAGTCGAAAACGTAGCCAAGCTCATCGCCGAAGCCACGAAGGCGCGTGACGACCGTTACGCGCAGGCCGACAACATATCAGCGTACCACAAGGCCGCCGCGCTCCGCCCGAACTCCGGCATGACGCAGGACCGCTACCGTGACACCGTGCGGAGCAACGCCGACAAGGATTTCGACAAGCGCATCAGCTACCTGCTCGAGAATACGGACGCGTCGAACAAGTTCATGGAGCAGAAGCGTGCTCAGGTCTATAATGTGCTGTACGGGCGCGAATACGACAAAAACGGGTCTGAGGCTGGCGAGCAGGGCCTCACCGACTATCAGGAATTTAATAGGGCGTGGGGAGCCATGTCTGACAAAGACCGTCTACTCTTTGACGTCGACGGGTTCGCGAAGCAATTCGCCGCTGGCACGGACGCCGCGTACGAAAAACTCAAGGCCGAAGCCGCCGCGCAAGCGGCCAAGGGATTCGTAGAAAGAGATGAGAGATGATTGATTGGCTTGTCGGGATGGAATTCATAGATGCAAAGTACAAGTTCATCGTATCGTTGACCGTCGTCGTCGGCGTGTCGGGGCTTGTGCTTTTGTATCTCTACAATCCAACGGAAATTGCCGGCATTCCGCGTTGCCCGTTTCTTGCCTTGACCGGGTACAAATGTCCGGGCTGCGGGACGCTTCGGGGGATTCACCATCTGCTTCATCTGCAATTTGCCAAAGCGTGGCAGATGAATCCACTTCTGCTCGTCTCTCTTCCCCTGGTCGTTGCGATGTCGATATCGCACAGGCTGCGTGAGAGCGTCATGGTCGGCCGTCTCGTCTTGGTTACGGCGGCGCTCTACTGCGTGATGCGAAATCTGGGATGAAGGTGCGGCATTGTGTTGGACGCGATTAAGGATTTGAAAAAAGGAGATTCAGTATGAGATTGTGTGTCTGCATGGTCGTTTGGGTGGTTGTCGGCGGATTGTTGCTGCCGTTGAAGGCTCTTGAAGTCCCGCCCGTTCAATTTACGACGTACACGACGATTAAATTGCCCAATGCCCGTTATGCTTTGTGGGACGGTGTTGCGGTTGCCATTGAGGCGATCGAAGCGCGTGGCGGGACGGTTTCCGTGGGGACCGTGATGGACGAGTTGTACGAAATGCACCGGCGAAACGACGTCAAACTGCCTTTCTCCCCGTCATGGCGTGGCAAACGGAAGCGTCCGACGATTCCCAACAGCAAGAAGCGCGACAAATTGGAGTTTGAATCTCAATTGGCGAAGTACATCGCAAATCATGTCGCACAGAGCAACGGCGGAGAAGTCGTTGCCGCACCCACCCCAGGCCGTTACAGGAATCGGCAGGCTTTTATTTCAGCGTACGTTGCGTACAAAATGGAGAACGCCGGCGAGGACATTCGTGAGGAATACTCCCGCAAGATCGGGGGGATGAACGACTACCGGCGCGAGATGATTCACGAGGCGACACGGATTTGGCGTGAAGTGAAAGGGCGTTGAGAACCATGGCTTGGTACATTGTCTGTCTGAATCTAAACAACCCGGTCTCGGTCAAGGCGACGAGTTTTCCCATTTCCGTCGGCCGCGCTCCGCTCGGCGCGAACAGCGTGGCGATCGACTCTCCGACGATTTCAAAAACGCAATTCGTTCTGACGAAGACCCTTGGGAAGTACTTCTTCGTGAACAGGAACCAGACGAATCCCGGCATTCTGGACGGTCTGCCGGTGGACGGGAGTCGTGAACTTTCCGCTTCCGAACCCCACCTGCTGGAGGTCGGCGGTGTTTTGATCGGGTTGGGTACGAATTTGAACGAAGTCTATGCCGCCGTGCGCGACACCGTCGTCGACTTCTACTGCGCACGTGTCGCAGGTCGGGAACTGGGGCCGTGGACGGGCGAACAGCTGCTTGACGCCTGTGAAAACGGGGTTGTCGGACGCAACACGCCCGTGTGGCTGGCGCAGAATCCGGAGGGCGTCAAGCCGGCGAGTGAATGGGTTGATTTCGAGGATGAAGAAGAAACGGCGAATGCCGCCATCGCCGCCCAGACCGAACGTCGCCGTGTCGTCTCCGTGGACGAGGCGCGGGTCGAAATCGGCGAAAACTTCCTCTGTCCGTATTGCCGGACGGTTTCCGATCTGGAGGACGTGCTGTCCGTCTCCGTGTCGCCCGGCCTCCTCGGAGACCCCGTGCTGGGCGAAAGCGAGCAAGCCCGATTCCTGCCCTCGCGTTTCACGGGCAACGGGCTGGCCATTGATTCGGAAGGAGGCGTCTGCACGGAAATCGCGTGTCCGCGCTGCCATATGTCGCTGCCCCGGAAACTCCTTGAAACGCCGCAGATCGTGTTGTCCGTCATCGGCGCGGCGGGTGCGGGCAAGTCGGTCTTTCTGGCAAGTTCGACGTGGCAGTGCCGTCAACGTCTTGCCGCGCTTTTCGGTGTGAGTTTCATGGATCTCGATCCTGTTGCGAACCGCTGGATCAACGCCTACGAGGAGAAGCTGTTTTTCCAGGAGGACGACCAGACGCTTCAGCAGATCGAGAAGACCGATCTGCAGGCGTCGAACGTCAGCCGCAGCGTGATGCTGGACGGCGACAGCGTGCTTCTGCCGATGCCCAGTTTCTTCTCGCTTCGTCTGAAAGGCGGGGAACGGGATCATGGCCTCGTCCTCTACGACAGCGCGGGCGAGCATTTCCGCGCCGGGGCGGATACGGCCACGTCCACGGTGACGTTGAACATGCTGAATTCGGACGCGCTGTTCTTCATGTTCGATCCGTCGGCCGATCCGCGTTTCCGCAACTTGCTCGATCGCGGCACGGGTACGGCGCGGAACTACGCGCAGCGCCAGGACATCCTGCTCTCCGAGATGGTCGCCCGCATCCGCCGCCATCTTGGAAACCGTAGCGAGGCGCGTCTGTCGCGTCCGCTCATCTTTGGCGTCTCCAAGGCCGACCTCCTCCGCAACCGTCTTCCGCTCGACGCGCCCATCTACAACGGCAAAACACCTGGCGGCTATGCGCTCGACGTCGCCGTCCTGCGCGACGTGTCGCGCCAGACGGAAGCGTGCCTGAACGAAATCGTCCCCGAAGTGACGGCCACGGCGCACGACATTGCCGACGACGTCTGGTTTGTGCCCGTGAGCGCACTCGGACACAACCCGATGCGCGAAGGCGTCCGTCCATGCGACATCAAGCCCATCTGGACGGAACTGCCCGTGGTGTTCACGTTGGCGAAGAAAGGGCTGATTCCCACGGTGGGCGGCAGCTTGTAGGAAATTTTTGGAGGACACCCATGTACGAACTCGTCAACACCTCGCTCCCGAACGGCTTGATCGCCGGTACGCATGGTTTCGCAACCGTGGCCATGACGAAGGGAATGCCCGATTCATTGCGGACCCGCGTCGAAGCCTATTGCGCCTACGCCCATCGGACGAATGCGCACGACGCCTCGTACAATCGGGAAAATCCCGTCAACTGGTTTCACGCGGTTCTTCCGCAGGGCGAGCACGTCGTGGGACGCACGGCGCCGGCGGAGTTCGACTACACGGGACGGACGAACCGTTTGGCGCGGACGTTCGTGTTCGGCAAGAATGCACTGCCGCTTGTCGGCGGGGCGCGTGTGCTGCTTTTGGAACGCGCGCGTTTGAGCGAACCATGGCAGGGCGAGGCGCGGTGGCTGGACGAAGACCAGGAGACGGAAGCGCGTCTTCGGCGCGAGCAGATTGGCGGAACGGCGGACGCGCCGGCGTGGCGGCGGATGTTCGGCGATGTGGACGGACTTGATTTCGCGCGGAAGTTTGCAAGACTGCTGGCGAAGAACGTGCGTCAGGGTGGAAAGGCCATTTCTTTCAAGACGTCGGCGGCACGTGATGCCGACGGGATGGAACTGCTGGCGCTCTTCGCCGATCTCATCGACCTGCTGCCGTTCAACCTGCGGTCGGACGTCGCGTTCTCGACGTATTCCGCGTCGTGGCCGAACGGGAGCGTCTGCCATCTGCGTGGCGTGTACGACCGCGACCGCGCGTTCGACATGGCGGCGACGACCCAGCCATGGGTGGATTGCGAGAACAGAACGGTTCACAACGCGGCCGCGCTGCCGACTGAAGACGCCGCGCCGACGCCGACAAAGGAAATGGCGACGCCGCGCACGGAGGGCGGATCGCGCACGGAAGGACGTCCGCGTCCGATGCAGACGGACGCGCGTCCCGTCCAAAAGGGGCGTACGGAACAAGTGACCCGTTATCTGCCCAAACGGAAGGACGGGACGAAAGCGCTGTTCATCGGACTGATGACGCTTTGTTCGTTGTTCATGTTGGCGGTTGTCGGCGCGGGCGTGTGGTTCTGGCGCGATTCCGCACGTAAAAACGAAGAACTTCGCAAACAGACGGAACAACTGGACGCGGAACGCCAACGGGCAGAAGAAGAGAACGCAAGAAAGATTCGGGAAGAAGCGGCCAAACGGGAACGGGAAGAACAGGAAAGGAAACGTTTGGCGGAAGAAGAAGCGGCTGCGCGGAAGGACGCTGAGAAGAAAGCGGAAGAGGACAGAAAGCAAAAAGCCGCTGCATCGGCGTCGGAAAAACCTGCGCACCCAGAACAGCCCAGGCCAGATCCCGAAGAGACGTTCCGCTTCGCGTTTACCAACGCGACAGAACTCGTTGTCGGCAATCCCGA
>CAYZYQ010000120.1:0-5948 GCA_964482645.1 uncultured Lentisphaeraceae bacterium
AAAAGTTGTCCGTCTGGGCGTTGGAGACGTCGGGTCGGCGGGTGGCGAAGCTGCCTGCCGAGGTCAAGGACGGACGGCTCTGCTTCACGGTCGCCGTGCAGGGCGCGGAGGGTGCGCGGATGCTCTACGAGGTCGCGGACAAATAGGTTTTTCAATTTTCGCCGGAGTGGTGGAATGGCAGACACCAGGGACTTAAAATCCCTTGTTGGGTATCCAGCGTACGGGTTCGAGTCCCGTCTCCGGCACCAGAAGCGCAGACCGTGAATCGGCACACCGCCATCTTCGACGCGCTGCGGCGGGAAATTCTTGCAGGGAAGTTCGATGGCGCGGACAGACTGCCCAGCGAATCGCAGTTGGCGCGACGGTTCGGGGTTTCACGTCCCACGGTCAGCCGCGTGATGCTGGACCTCAAACGGGACGGACTGATTGTCACCCGCGCGGGTGCGGCGGCACGCCTGTCCCGTTTCGCCCAGAACGCTACGGGTGCGTTTGCGGTGATCAATCCCGGTCGAGGGTACGGCGGCGTCTTGTCGGAAATCTGCGAACATCTTGTCCGGCTCGGCGAACAGGCCGGATGGGAGATGGCGCGGGCGGAACTTGTGGAAGTCCGGCCGGAGAAACGTGCGCGTGAGATTGTCCGCTGGATTCGCCAATTCGCCGACGAGCGTGTGTCCGGCCTCTTCCTGCAATCGTTCGAGTACCTGCTGGACGATACGCGGGCGCGGCGTGATGTGCTGGGCGAGTTGGCACGGTGCGGGTTGCCGACGGTTTTGCTGGACTACGACATCGTGCCGGCGCCGGAACGGTCGAACTACGACTTGGTCGGAATCGACAACATGGCGGCCGGTCTCGCCGTGGGGCGCAGTCTGCTCGCGCGTGGTTTTCAGCGCCTCGCCTTTCTGATGAAACGCGGATCGCCGCCGACGGTTGTCGCCCGTATGCGCGGCGTGGCCTGCGCGGTCGTCGAGGCGGGTGGGGTGTGGACGCCGTCGGCGAACGTTCTGGCAGCCGACCCCGACAATCGGGCGGATGTAGCGGCTTTTCTGCGTACGCATCGTCCGCAAGCCGTCGTCTGTGGCAATGACGCGCTGGCCGCCCGCCTTCATGCCACGCTTGCGCATCTGCCAAAGGTCGGGGACGTGTGCCTAGCGGGTTTCGACAACCTCGCCCTCGCCGACCAGTTGGGGTTTACGAGCGTGGCTCAGCCGTGTGCCGACATCGCGACGATCGCCCTGTCCACAATGCAGTCCCGCCTTGCCGCGCCGCGTCTGCCCGTACGGACGATTCTGCTCAACGGAACCCTCGTTGTGCGGTGAATGAGAGATTTGTACTCGATCAGACAATTCTGCTTTCCACTTCGGGTCTGTAATGTCCCCGAAGAACGCCTACAATCTGCCATGCTTGAACTCTGAGGTCAAGGGGGACAAGACGGCGGGGGGGGGGGCGTCTAAAACCTGTATTGACAGGTTGTTGGCGCGAATGTGTTGTGTGGTAGAATGACCGCAGAGACGTTCTGTCACCGTGTTTATTCAACCTTGAAAAGGAAACGGCAATGAAGCAGAGGATAGGGAAAATCGTGGTCGCCGTACTGTTGTCTGTCGGCGGAGGCGTGGCGTATGCACATCCTGAGGACGTATGGACGAACGGTCTGACCGATCCTCAGACGGGTTCAATCGCGCAGGAGGGTGTTTCCGTCTATGCCTATTGCGGGAAGGACGGGCAAATCTCCAACATCTGGTTTCGTGCGTTCAGAAATCTGCCGTCCACGGGGCTGAACGACGTCTCGCTCACTCTCAAGACGGCGCTGGGATCGGGCGTCTACGTGACTGAGGCGAATAATCCCGGCATTTCGGCGACCGTGCGCGACCTTCTGTCCGGCGGTATGTACGATTCCAATAGTTCAAAGTACACCGTCACCCTTCGCAATCTCGTCGCCGGGAAGAAGTATCTGGCGCAGTTCTGGGTCTGCGACGCGCGGGCGGATGTGTCGTACACGCTGACGTTTGACGAAACGGTCACGATTCCGTATTGCGGGAACGAGCAACGGTCGGGTGGTTGGGCGGTCTGTCGCTTCACGGCGGATGCACCGGAAAAGGTCGTGAACGTCCGTTGTTCGGCAGGAGGTTCGCCCGTCCAGCTGAACGCGCTCCAGCTGCGGGATCTCGATGGTGCGTCGGTCGCCTGGGAGGTCCGTACGACGGCGGGCGTGGCGGACGTGGTCGACGAGGGGACGCCGCTTTACGCCTACCATGGCTGCGGTGTGAATTTCGCGGGATCGGGTTCGCTTGTAGGCGTGAACGAAACCGTCGAGACGAATTTGATCGGCAAACTGCGTCTCGGTGAAACGCTTTTCGCGGGCGCGGTGGGAGAAACGGCGGACTGGAATGGAGACATCTCGTTCACGCCATCCGTCGGTTCGCAGTATAATTCCTTCTTCCAGTACGGTGATGAACTGAACTACGCGCCTGCCTATGCCTGTCTGCTCGGCGGCGGATTTTGGGTGAACGTCCACAAGCCGTATCGCATGTGCGCCACGCTGAATGGCTTGACGGCGGGGAAACGTTATCTCGTTCAGCACTGGGTGGGTGACAACCGTGCGGCGGACTATGCGAAACGGCGCATAACGGTGGACGGCACGGCGGCCCTGCGGTACAACCAGGGCGTTGTGAGCGGCGCGGTCAGCCACGTTGTCGGGACGTTCACCGTTGTCGGGACGTTCACCGCCGTCGGGACGTCTCAGCCCGTCCATCTACTGTACGATGCCGTGGACAATGGTACGCCCGAACCGTTGTTCGGCGCAATCCAGGTTCGCGAGCTGGATGGCGCCTATCCCAAACACGGCATTTGGACGCAGGGCGAGACGGATGCCGTGACAGGTTCGGTGGATACGCGGGGGACGCTTCTCTACGCCTACAGCGGTCGGGCGACGACGCTTGACGGACTGACGACCATGGCGATGGAGTCGGGTGCGGCGCCGATGAAGGACGACGTGCTCGTCCCGTTCGAGAATGTTCATTTTACGCCGGATGCCTATCTGCCGTCGAGCGTTGTGGTGGCGGACGGTGTGCGGAATCTAGTTGGCGGTGGCATTTACCGGGATCGTACGGAACGGGGGGCACTGACGTTCCGTAAACTCGTCCCCGGTCGGCGGTATCTGATCCAGTTGTGGTCGTGCGATATGCGTTCCGCCGAGCGGGATTATGAGATGTTGTACGACCATGCCGTCCGTGTAGGCTATTTCGCGGGTACGGCGGGTGGTTGGGCGACGTATGTATTCACGGCGACGGACGAGACGGTGACGATTCCGGCGCAAGGCAATCACGATTATTTTTCGTGGCAGCTCAATGCGGTGCAAGTCCGTCAGTTGGATGATGCGGACGACACGGTCGTGTGGTCGGGCGGAGAAAATGTCACGGCGGCGTGGACGCGCAGTTATCTCGTGAAGACGACGGTCGGTCGGATGACATGTGCGGAGGCGCTGCCGAACTTGCGCCGTGTCGTGGTTTCGGCGGGGACGCTCGCGTTTACGGCGGGACAACCGTCTGCTCTTGCGTTGGAAGCGTGGGACACGGGGCGGATTGAAGTCGACGAAGGCGTTGTCTTGTCGGGCGTGTCCGTTCGGGGAACTGGCACGATCGTGGGGGCGGGGCGTGTCGCGTTCACGGCGGGCGGGACGATCGACATGCCGTCCGCGCTGGCGGTGGATGGCGTCGTGTGGGAACTCGCGCACGGTACGACGCTGGCGTATGCGGACGGTGCGAATCTTGCCGCGTCGCGGATTCTCATTGCCGATCCAGCGGCGCGTCTGACGGGGCGCGATGCGGCGGTGGTCGTCACTGTCGCGGGTACGCCCGTCGGCGAACCGACGTTTCTCTTTCCGGCGGGCGAAGCGGGCAAATGGACTGTGCCGTGGGACGCAAGTGCATCGGCGTTCGTGCTGAAAAAGCGCGTCGGTCTCGCCATTGTCCTCCGTTGACGTTGAACACAAGGAGCGAAACATGAAGAAGATGACATTGTCGGTGTTGCTGGCGGCGGGCGCGGCGTGTGCCGTGGCGGCCGCTGGACCCCGTGCGGCGTGGATGAGCGGACGATACGGCGTGGCGGTACATTGGATCTACGAGCGCTATACGGGCGACGCCGCGACGGTGGACGGCCCGGTCGACGCATTCGATATCGATGCGTTCCTGCGCGACTTCGATGCGACGGGCGCGGACTGGCTTCTTTTCACGGTGGGGCAGAACACGGGCGGGTACGCCAGCCCCAATGCCCAGATCGAGCGTCTGTGCGGTCCCCGCCACTGCGCGAAGCGCGATCTCGTGGGCGAACTCGCGGCGGCTATCCACGCGCGTGGCAAACGTTTCATGGCCTATCTGCCGGGCGACGCGCTCGTGCCGTCCATTGTAGCGGGGACGGGCTATGCGCAAGGGGCGCCCGAACGTGCGCTTTTCCAGACGAACTGGACAGGCGTCATCCGCGAATGGTCGGAACGGTGGGGGCGGAATCTCGACGGCTGGTGGTTGGACGGAATGTTTTCGGCTCGCTATCCCAAGGGTTTTGACGCCGAGTTGTGGGCGTCTGCCGCACGCGCGGGCAATCCGGATCGCGCAATCGCGTTCAACGTCCAGGCATATGGGCAGCGACTCGATGGAATCATTGCCGGCGTTACGCCCGCGACGCCCCAGGATGACTATCTGAGCGGAGAGGCGTGGTTTCTGCACAACGGCCGTCTTCTGTACGACTGGATCGACCGCGATTTTCCGCGTACGTGGATGCCCGAAACGGCCTATGTAAAGGATACGACGTGTCTCTACCACGTCCTCTTCCCCATCGACGGCGACTGGCACGCCTGGAGCGCGTGGTCGAGCCTTGGCCTGGAGACGTCGATTTACGATCGGCATCGCGATCATTTTTCGTCGGCCGCGATGGGCGCGTTGCGGGAGAAGGGCGAATTTCCGGCGCCTGTCTATACGGCGGACGAATTGGCCCGTTTCGTCGGGGCGTTCACGCGGGTGGGCGGCGCGGCGACGATCAACGTGGGAATCGATGCGCACGGGCGGCTCAACGACAAGTCGCTGGCGCTGTTTGGCGCGGTGCGGGATGCCCTGCGCCCCGATCGGTGGACGTGCCGGGCGACGGAGTTGGATGGATCGGTCGAAACGGAGGGACGCGGCGTGTGGGCCTATGCGGGCCGGGCGACAGAAGTGAACGGCGTTCGTTTCGCGAAACTGACGGCCGGACGTACGCCGTGTCCAAACCTCGCGTTGGAGACGGATGTGAACCTCACCGAAAATGCGTACGTCGACGATGCGGCAGCGGATGGGCTTCCCGAAAACATTCGCACCCTGTTGGGCGGGGGCGTCTACCACGACGGCCGGCGCGATCAGGTCTATCCGGTGACACTGACGGGGCTTGTACCGGGGCGGAAGTATCTCGTCCAGGTCTGGCTGGCCGACTTCCGTCCGTGCGGACGGGTGCGTGGCGAGGTGTTGGACGACACGGTGCGGATTCGCTATCGGACGGAGAATGCGCCGAACGGCACGACGGCGGTGCGTCGCTTCGTCGCCGCGTCCGATCATGTGACATTGACGTTCGCGCCCGTTATCGGAATGTGGAACGGCGCGTTTCAAGTGAACGCCATCCAGCTGCGCGAACTCGGCGAATAGGTACTGACACGCGACGGCGGGGAAATCCCCCTTAGAGCGCGTCGATTTCGGCGGCGGCCAGGCCGGTCGCCGCCGCGATCTGCTCGGCGGAGAGTCCCATCGATTTGAGGTTGCGGGCGGTTTCGACCTTTCCTGCTTTCAAGCCCTTCGCTTCGCCCTCTTTCAAACCCGCTTCCCGGCCCTTCGCTTCGCCCTCTTTCAAACCCGCTTCCCGGCCCTTCGTTTCGCCTTCTTTCAAACCCGCTTCCCGGCCCGCCTTCAGACCGGCCTTGTAGCTGCGTTCGG
>CAYZYQ010000121.1:0-5891 GCA_964482645.1 uncultured Lentisphaeraceae bacterium
GTCCGGACGCCCCGTCAAGGCTCGCCCTCGTAAATAAAGGGGCGGAAGGGGATCTTCTAACGGAACTTCTAACAAATGTCCGAAACCGGTCTCGTCCGAAAAACGTTTTCCCCCTTGTTTGAAAGGGCGAAACGGCCTTTTGGGGTTTCTAACAATCTTCTAACAGATCTCGTTCATCCATGCTCGTGAACCACAATCAACGAGGTACTGGTGAAGCTGTTTGATGGCCTATCTATCGCGGCGTTTGACCAGTCGTTCGTCGTCCAGGTCAAGGGGCGTTTTAAAATACGTCTTTCGTCTCTCTCGATTTCGGCATTGTGGAGACGGATTTTTGCTATACTTGTTTCAGTTAGAATTTGAATCCGCGTACGTCGCGGGATACGGAAAGAAGGAAAAAGACTATGGCATTCAAAATCGGTTACATGCCGCTCTCCAAAGTCAATTGGACGAACGACACGCTCGAAGCGGCGCGTGCGAACGCGCTCAAGTTCTTGAAATCCCTGCCGGACGTCGAGGTGATCGGCCCCGACCACATGCTGACGCTGGAAGGCGAGGCGATTGAACTGCTGGAACAGTTCGAGAAAGACCGCCCCGATCTGCTCATCACGCATTTCATGACGTTCTCGCTCGGCGTCGTGCCGCCGATGTTCGCCCAGCGTCTGAACGTGCCCGTTCTGCTTTGGAGTATGCACGAACCCGACCCGAAGGGTGGCCGTCTGCAGAACAACAGTTTCTGTGCGGCGAACATGAACGCCCATCACATGTACCGTCTGCACATTCCCTACTTCCACGTACACGCCGAACCGGGCACGACGGAAGCGGCGCAGGCGATTACGCGCGCCGTGAACGTGGCCAAGGCGATGAAAGACCTGCACCGTCTGCGCATCGGCCTTATCGGCGGCCGTGTGCCGGGCTTCTATACGAGCTGCGTGAGCGAAATGCTGCTGCGCCGCAAGCTCGGCCCGGAAGTCAAGATCATCACGGAACACGAACTTTTCACGACGGCGAAGAACCTCACGGCGGAAGAAGTCGATTCGGCGATGGCGTGGATTGACGCGGACACGAAGACGCATCCGACGGACGGCCCGCGCGGCGACCAGAAGGAGAAGAGCGCTCGTCTGATCGGCGCGGTGAAGAAGATGAAGGACAAGTTCTTCGTCGACTGTTTCGCCATGCGCTGCTGGCCGGAAGTTATTCTGAACGAGTTCTATGGCATTGCCGTCTGCTCGACGCTCGGCCACTTGACGAACCACGGCTACTTGACCGCGTGCGAGGGCGACGTCTACGGTGCGGTGATGATGCGGGTGGGGCAGATCCTTTCCGGCGATTTGCCGTTCTTCTGCGACATGATCAAGATGGACGGTGATTACGGCGTGGCCTGGCACTGCGGCGCGGCGCCGTGCGGCCTCTGCAAGCCCGGCTACCAGCCCGAGCTCCACTGTTCCGCCACGGTCGAGGGCGGCGGCGTGAAGGGCTGCACGGGCGAATTCCCGCTCAAGCCCGGCCGCGTGACGTTGGCTCGCCTGGGCGAGACGCGCGACGGCGACGGCTTCCGGATGCTCGTGGCGACGGGCGAAGGTCTGGACACGGACATGTTCGTGCGCGGCACACCGCTCAAGATCAAGTTCGACGCCGGCTGCGACGCCCTCCGCAAGGAAGTCATCGAGAACGGTTGGGAACACCACTACGCGCTCATGTACGGTGATCACGCCGACGCGCTGGCGGACTTCTGCCGCAACATGGACATTGAATTCCATCTGGTGAAGTAAACCCATGATGTTCCGCATGAACGGATTGGTATGTGCCGTCGCGCTCTGTGGGAGCGCGATGGCGGTGAACGGCGCGGCGGCGGACAATCCGCCGCCGTGCGCGGCACGGGATGGGCGCCGGATCGTTTGGCAGGACGAGTTTGACGGAACGTCGATCAATACGAACAAATGGCGTTTCCGCGCGACGATGTGGGCGTCCGACTGCCAGTATGCGGAAGATGCCTCGACCGTGCAGTTGACGAACGGCTGTCTGCGTCTCCACGTGTGGGAGACGGGGAACACGAACAAGCCGTTCCGTCTCCCGCGCGGCCTCGCCACGCACGACACGATGGGCTTCAAGTACGGTTATCTGGAAATGCGGGCGCGTCTGCCGTTTCGCCATGGCGCCTGGCCGAGCTTCTGGATGCAGTCCACGCCCGCGCTCAAAACGGCGAGCTGGATGAGTGAAGTGGATATTCTGGAGGTCTTCTCCAGCACGAACAAGGTCGTGGCCAACCTTCACAAGTGGGGGCCGAAGACGGAGACCTGTAAATCCGGCCACGTGATGCTGAAAGGTGGCGAGGGTAGCGGCGACCGGGCGTACACGTTCCCGAATCCCGCGACGCTGAACGACGAGTTTCACGTGTACGGATTCGAGTGGACGCCGTCCGAGATGTCGTTTTTCGTGGACGGACGGAAGTACTATTCCTGCCCCATCGACGCGGCGCACGAGTTCGCGCCCGAAATGCCGGGGATGGAGGGCTTTCAGGACTTCCACAGCGTCATCATCAACAACGAAATCTTTACGCCCGGCCACGGGTGGTGTCCGGAGAAATCGCGTCTCTTCCCCGGCACAGAGAAAATGCCGATCGTCTATGACATCGACTGGGTGCGTCTGTGGCAGAAGCCGGGCGAGGATCTGCGTGTGCTGACCGACGCGCTGGACGACCTGCTGCCCGCGCCGCGCCGCGTCGAGCGCCGGACGGGCGTTCTGCGCGAATACGATCTGGCGAACGTCGTGGTGCGGCGGGGCGCCGTGCCGGACGCGCCGGCGAAGACGGCGGACGAGGCCTATGTGCTGGACATTGCGCCGACGGGCGTCGTCATCACGGCCGCCACGCCGCGCGGCGAACGCTGGGCGCGTGTCACGCTGGAACAGCTGCTGCGTCTCTCCGGCGGCGACCACGTGCCGTGCTGCTGGATCGTGGACTGGCCGACCCTGAAATGGCGCGGCTACATGAACGACTGCGGCCGCAACTATCTGGAGCTGGACGGTGTGAAGGCGATCGTCGACATGATGTCCCGCTACAAGATGAACCTCTTCCACTGGCATCTGTCCGACTACCATGGCTGGCGGCTCGAATCGAAGAAATATCCGCAGTTGCAGGACGACCGCGCGTTCGCCCGCCAAATCGGGAAGTTCTACACCCAGCGCGAATTCCGTGAAATCGTGCGCTACGCGGCCGAACGCGGCGTGACCGTGATGCCGGAACTGGACGTGCCGGGCCACACGCTTGCGTTTCGCCGGGGCATGGGCATCGACACGATGAACGTGCCGGAAGTCGAGAGGGTGCTGGCGGACATTTTCGAGGAACTCTGTGCGCTCGCGCCGGCCGACGTAATGCCGTTCATCCACCTGGGCACGGACGAAGTGCGCGTTGCGCCGGAACGCTGTCCGGGCGCATGGCTCGACACGTGGGTGAACACCGTCACGTCCCGCGACCGCGCCGCCGTCCTCTGGGCGCCGGGCGAACAGACGAAGGGACGCGGGCGGATCGTCGACATGGTCTGGTACGACAACCACGTCACCAACTCCACGCACGCCGCGTTTGACGCGGCGCGGATGTACAACGGCTCGTGGAGTCCGTTCGAGGTGCTGACGATGTCCGCGTTCGTCAAACCCTGCCGCTGGGCGATCGACGACGCGCGCAAGCTCGGCGCGATCACCTGCACGTGGCATGACGACAACGTGGGCGAGGACACCTATCGGCTGTTTGTGGACGCGATGGTCTTCCCCACGATCATGCTCTTTGGCGACAACTACTGGCGTGGACGCGCAACGGACGAACCCGCGTTCCAGCGCCGTCTGCCGCCCGTCGGCGACCCGCGTTTCGCGTTCGCCGCCGATCTCGAACGCCGCGCGGTGGCGCAGCGGAATCGGAATCTCGACGACTTCCGCTTCCCGTTCCCGTTCCTCGCCCAGACCGCGATGCGGTGGCGGCTGACGGCGCCGGACGGCAAAATCCTCGCCACGGACGTGCCGCAGGGCATCCTGAAGAACGTGAACGCCCTGCTGCCAAAGGAACGCCACCAGAAGGGGCTTGTCACGGCCGAGACGTGGATCAAGTCGCCGAAACGCCAGGCGGTCGGCGCGTGGATCGACTTCACGCACTTCGGGTGCGCCTACGGGCGCGGGCGTCTGCCGGACTACGGACAGTGGCGCGGCGCGGACGAAAAGGTCGAACTGAACGGCCGCGAACTGCCGCCGCCCGTGTGGAAACGGCCGGGCGTGAAGGCGCGGACGTCGCGCCGCAAAGACCAGGCCGTGCCGTATTCGGACGACTTGCTGGAGACGCCGTTCACGGACGAAGGCTGCGTCCGGCGCGATCCCTACCCGATTCTGCTGGAAAAGGGCTGGAATCACGTGCGCCTGACGTTCCACCCGGGCTCGGGCGCGACGTTCATGCCGTTCCTTGGCCCGAGCGAACGCCCCCGCGAGATTCCGGGGCTGGAATTCAGTTCCTCGCCGCGTTGACAAGGGAAAGCGTAGTTCTCTTGTTTCGTCCTTGGAGGTTTTCCAATTTTTCGAGTAAGAAAATCGCCGACCCCTTGTAAACAAGGGGCGGCGTTGTCGTTTCCACTTTGCGCTAAGTGAAAATTCGGTTGCGGGAACGCGGCGCGCGTTCCCGTAGTTTATCCCTATATTCATAGTCAATCCCAGTAGTTTCATATTCATAAGCAATTCCCGTAGTTTCACGGTTGTTTTCGCGTTTCATATAGAGACCCCATCCGTTCCATTTTTTCCGTTCCGTTTTGTAGGATTACGTTGCGGACGAAATTCTCGTACAGCGGAATGACGATGTGGCGGGAAGGCATTTCGGGAACTTAAATTTTTGGGTGGAGGATAGGGCGTTTTTGTGTTTGCCGGTCGGGCTGGTTACGGTCGGGCCGGTTGGCGGTCGGGCTGGTTATGGTCGGATTGATTTGCAGTCAAACCGGTTGGTGGTCGGGCCTGTTGGCGGTCAAGTCGTTGGCGGTTAAGATGGTTGGAGGTCAAACCTGTTGGCGGTCGGGCTGGTTATGGTCGGATAGATTTGCGGTCAAACCGGTTGGTGGTCGGAGAGCTTTCGTCTTACAGGTGTCTGTAATTCGTCCGCAACGTAATCTCACGAACAAAGGCGATAGATTTACCCACGATTTTACAACAGAAAACGTGGAAATATGTCGCGTCTGCAACTGAAAGGAATTCGTCCGCAACATAATCTCACATTCCCGTTGCAGTCGAACGACACGTTTGGTAGAATGGGCGCCATGGCGATTGAACGTACACTTCCATTGTCCAAGAACTTCCCCCGACATTCACGAAGCCCCGGTCGGGAAGCGCGGGTTTCCGACATTCACGACGCCCCGACTTCCGATGAAAAGAGTCTTTCGGCCAGAAGAAACGGGAGATTCAGAAAACCGTGGCACGCGA
This sequence comes from uncultured Lentisphaeraceae bacterium, assembly GCA_964482645.1. Lineage (GTDB taxonomy): Bacteria > Verrucomicrobiota > Kiritimatiellia > RFP12 > UBA1067 > RUG572. Next base: position 5,443 of record CAYZYQ010000121.1, read on the forward strand.
TTCCGGGAGAATCCATCATGCGCGGGATCTGTTCTGCCCGTTCGGGGGAGATGGGGTGTTCTGAAATTGAAACGGCAAAGGAAACGGAGGCGGCATGAAAAACAATGACATGGCGAAACTCTGCACGGCGGAATGGCCAGCGAAGGAACGCCCGGAGGCAGACCGCACGATGGGGGGCAGCGCGACGACGGGTCGTCCGAAAATGGGACGTTCGGAGACAGAGCGTACGACGGAGGGTAGCACGACGACAGACCGTCCGGAAATGGAACGTTCGGTGAAAGGAAGGGCGACGACGGGACGTCCGGAGGCGCGTGTCGCGGTGGCGGAAAGCGCGACGTCGGAGGCCGAGGCGCAGCGGGCGTGGCTGGAGAAGTACGAACCGGTCGAACGCGCAATCGTCGAGGCGCACGAGCGGCGGGTCGAGAGCCGCCGGCGCAACCAACGGGAGG
>CAYZYQ010000122.1:0-5737 GCA_964482645.1 uncultured Lentisphaeraceae bacterium
GCGGTGTACTTTCTTCTTCGTGGATTGACAGTGTTTCCCCTTGTCTGAAACTGCGCCACGAGATATTACAACTTTCCGGCGTATTTCCTCGTCCGTGTTGCCGGTGGACATGCCGGTCATTGCGTCGGAGGCGGGTGCGTTTGGCGCGAATGCGACGTTCCGGTTCACGGTGGCGAGCGATGCGCGGTCGAACCCGATGCGCCATCCGTACCATCCGCAGCACGACGGCCTTGCGGGCGTGGCGTTTGAGAAGTCGGCGCCGTCCGGCGACGATCTGGCGAACTATGCAGGGACGGTGAAGCCGGAGCTGTTCTCGATTACGAACGTGGTGGAATTCGTGTGGGATGACGCCTCCAAGGGCGCGGCGTGGAATCCGGAGGAGACGCTGGGCGGAATGCTGAAATGGGAATTCGGCGGGTTGCGGCACGAGGAGACGATTCGCGCCACCGGCCGCTTCACCATGCGCCGCATCACCAGCGCTCCAGTGGAAAAGTAGCGGGAGTGTTCCGACAGTACAAAACGTCGATGTCCAAATCTTGTTAAGCTTGTAAATCCTTTCAAAAGAAAATCGGAGGTAGACAATGAAGCAAATGATAATCGGTTGGCTGGCAATGCTCGTGGCCGGAACTGCGGGGGCGACGTCGTTCTCGTATCAGGGTGTGCTGCGCAATGCGACCGGAGGAAGCGTCGAGCAGAAGAACCAGAACATCGCGTTTCGCCTGTACGACGGCGCGATGACGGACAACGCCCTGTGGGGACGCAGCGTGTCCGTGCTCTTGGACGACAATGGGCTCTTCAACGTGGAACTTTCTGATTCTTCCGGTTCGCCGATCGAGGGCCTCACGAACGCGCTTGACAGAGTTATCGCGGCCAATGCCACCACCACGCTCTACATCGGCCTCACGGTCGACGGAAGTTCCGGCGAGATACGTCCGCGCCAGAAACTGCTTTCCGTGCCCAAGGCAAGTTTCGCCGAGGATGTGCAGATGGCAAAGAAGGACTTTTCCGTGCTCGGCACGGCGACGTTCATTGGCGATGTTCAGCACATGGGCAGCGTTGAAGTGAAGAACCAGTTCGTCGCAAAGACCATCTCCGTCGAGGACACGGCGACGGTCGTCAGAATGAAGGTGACGGACACGATGGATGTTTCAGGTTCAATCGCTCTTGCGAAGGGCGCTTCCATGACCGTCAACGGCACAAGTGCGCTCATCCCGTCGGGCGTCATTGTGATGTGGAGCGGCGCTGCCAATGCAATTCCTGAGGGTTGGGCGCTCTGCAACGGCTCCAACGGGACGCCGGATCTTCGTGGACGGTTCGTTATTGGCGCCGGCGGAGACTATTCGGTTGGCGCCAAGGGTGGTGCGGAAAGCGTGACGCTTGCAATCGACCAGATGCCGAAACATGATCACAGGTACGTGGGTGACGATGAACTTGAACACACGTATCCGTACAAAGATTATCCTGACAAGAAGGCAACATCCACGGGCATGAAGTACGATGCCACCAGCACGACAGGTAACAAAGGCGGCCCGAAATACTATTACACCTCCCCTAGCGGCGAAGGCAAACCGCACGAAAACCGTCCTCCCTACTATGCACTTTGCTTCATCATTAAGAAATGATGAAAATCGGCGCGATGTCGCGATACACGTTGAAGGGGGCCTTCAATGAAAGATAGATGGGCACGACGATTTTGTACCTTGGCGGTTGGTGGAGCACTGGCGGCGGCGAACATCGTCTGCGCCGTTGAACCGACGTACACGCTCGGGACGCCGCTGCCGGCCACGGTTCATGACACAACGGACGAAGCGCAGAACGAATGGTTGGCGTCAAATGCCGTTTTTGTGGCGACGGCCGGATTCACGACGTTCACCAACGCGATTTCTGATCTCACACACGCCGGTGGCGTCCGCTATTCGCTTCACACGGCGGAAGCCGGTTTCGGCTGGGAACGTTCCAAGCCGGAGTATTACCTTTCCGACCGCATCGATGTCCCGGAGAACGTGGACTGGAATGCGACGTACGACCTCTGGGAGGTGGCGCAGGCGAATGGCTCATCTGGTTTCCTGTTCAATCCGACGCAGAAGGATCCCTGCGTCTATGCCATCGCCGGCGGCAACCAAACCTTCGACTGGGTGCTGAAGGACGGGACGACGAATACGATGACGTATGTTGTGGCCACTTCGTGTTCGGGCCGTCCGAAGCGGATTTTTTGGACGGATTCGCCGTGGAACGGGCCGAAGATTTCGCTGGATGGCAAGTTCGTGCGCTTCATGGGCAACGACGAACTGCTGACGCTCCGCTACGGTGTGGAAACGAATCTGACGGGCGGCATCTCGATGGTGACGTCCAACAAGGTTGTCAGCGGACTTTACATCGATCCACAGGCGCATGTACTGTGTGCGGCAGGGCAGCTTTCCGGTCAATGTGTGATGGTGTACTACGATACCGGCAGCTACGCGAACATCCTCTCGGTGCAGGTTGTCGAGGTGTGCGAACCTAAGGCCATTGACCGAGATGCCACCATTGGCACGGAAATACAGCCAGATGGGCAGGGGTACGGAATCACGGGGTTCACCGCAAATGTCCATGAAGGCCTCGCCGACCCGGGCGACAACCGGGGCCCGTACTTCTATCAGCACAAGGGTATGTATTCATACAGCGCGAAGAACGGCGCCGTGTTCCCATTGCGCACGACAGAAGAGAAAACAAAAGCCCGCGCCACCGTGTACTGGATGGAACAGGACGACATGGGCGTGTCTTGGCCGTTTGAATTCGACCAATACACAATCAGTTGGCCCAACGATGCCACGGTTTTCGTGCGTGGCGACGTGAACGGCGATCCCGGTCTGCCGATTTACATTTCCAAGGACTATACCGCCACACTGTGTGACTTCCAGGAACCGAGCGACCATGCCGTGGCAGTGACGGGGGACAATGCGTTCAGCACGAAAAGTGCGGGATGGTCGATGCTCAAACTGACGGCGGATGACAATATCTGGTTTTTGCCGATTCATTCCGTCCTCCGCAGTGATACGAACTATTACACGCTCGCATCCGTTGGCATCCCCGTCGGACACGAGTTCCGCATTCGCGCCGGTACGCGATCCGGCGTCGCCGGCTCCCATTTCTTCTCTGCGACGGAAGACGTGCCGGGCTACATCTATCCCGCAACGTCCACTTCGCTGTACGATGCCCGGCTCTACCGGGAACGCACGTCGGTCGATGAGGATGCGACGTCGTCCATGACAAACACGACCGCCGATTCATCGTCCGTTTCCACGAATGTGCTCCCCTCTACGATCTACGCTATCGGCGAAGGTGTGCCGGGGAGCAACACCATCGAGGTTTGGTGGAGCAAACGCTATCAAAAGGACGATATGCCCACCGCGATCGACATTCCCGTGCTGCCGCAGGTGTACCGTCCCTTCTGGCCTGACATCGACGAAGCGCCGCAGATCGTCATCGCCTCTCAGCGCGGAAGCGCGAACGAGATGATTTATGCGCAGTACGGCGCGGCGCGTTTCGACTGCGCAGACGGACAAAGTTCGGGTCTTGCGCTGGCCAACAGGCGTTACTTCCCATCCGGCGCCGGTACGGTTTCGTTTTGGACTCGTCCGGCCGACAATCCATTGGCCGCAAATGCAGCGGACAATTCACGGTGCAGTCTGCTGGTGCTCGACATCGGTTCGACAAACATCTCGGCGGCCTTGGCCATGTTCATTGATTCGGACATGAATGTGGTTGTGACGTTCAGTGGCGTCACTGGAATCGTCGCACGGTTGCCGGACAAGGCGGCGAACGATTGGACGCACATGGCCGTGGCGTTTGCGGGAGGTGCCGCGACGCTTTATCTTGACGGCACGGCGGCGGGTTCCACGAACGGTGTGGACACCACACGTCTGCAAGGCTATTTGTCCGGCAACGTGGTGGGGAACGTGGACGCCCCTTGGCTTCGACGCTACTTTTTCAGTCCTGCGACGGGCGAGAATGCAAATGGCGGAAATGGACTTGATGTCTCCCAAGGGCGGGAGATTGCGGAAATCGTGTTCCGGTCGCGAATGCTGTCCGGGGATGAAATTGCCGAGGCGCGGCATCAGCCGCTGGGCGGCGGCGAGGCGAACGTGACGGGCTACTACTCCTTCCGAGAGGGAGAGGATCTTGTCGGCGAATTTCAGGCGTCCGTGTTGGACGTCCGCGCGTTCCGCGACCGTGTGCACGGCGAGACGTGCCTCGCGCTCAACGTCCTGCTGGACGCCCCCGGTGCGCCGCTGCGCGGTACGGGCGTTATCCAGTCCGATTCCACGCCGAGCCTGTACTACGAAAACGACAAAACGAACGTGGGTTACAATCCGAACGAGGAACACGCATTCGTGCGTTCGGGTTCCGGCGGCTACGTGGCGTGGGCGCTACGGACGGATCTCAACACGGCAGACTCGTCTAAGCCGGGAGCTTTCGTCGAATACGAACGCGACGGAAAAGCGAAACTCCAGTTCTTCCATGTGCTTCTGACGAACGAAACATGGTCGGCGCTGGCCGACGTCTGCACGGCCGGCGCAATCCTGCCGGGGCCGCATCCGCTCGACTTCTTCGACAATCCGTGGCTTGCGGAGACGCATTGGGACGTCAGCACAAACGCGCCCGCGAATGGTGTGGGCTATCGCGACCGAAAGGGGCAGGTCTGGGCACGTAGTGCCGGAATGTTGCCGATGTACATGTACTACGCAATGCAGGACGGCTTCTGGTTCCCGCAGTTGGAGACGGACGAACAACCTGTCGTCGGCACGGCGATTCCGTGGCTCTCGTTGCTGGACAGCACGGCGCAAAACGCAGATCCACTCACGCTTCCGCCCGCCGCATGGACATGGACGGTCAAATGGCCGGATGCCGTTCCGGAGATGAAGATTGGGCAGACGCTGACCGTTGCGGCGGAGGGGCTTCCCGAAGTGTGGAACGCGAAGTCGATGGGCGTTGTGTTCCCCGATCCCGAAGACACGCAGAAGGTCGTGAAGCTGACCGACCCCACGGTGATGCAGAGCGTGCCGTTCGCGTATTCCAAACTGGCCGAACTGGGGCTGACGGCGGACAACAACGGCGGCCTCGCCTACAAGGGCGGCAAGTACTATTTCACCGACTTGCCGCCGCATCTCTCAAGCCGCCTCTATCTCGACGCGACGAACGACAAGCTCTGCTTTATCGGTGTGCGCGAGACGTCCGCCGCCGGCGTGAGCATCCTCTATCCGAACGTTCTGTCCGATCAAGAACGCAACAAGGTGTTGGCGCTTGCGCGATCGACGGGGGCGGCCAACGCGGACTGGACGAAAGCGGTCAACGCACTCGCGACCGCCCCGGTGGAACCGAATGTCATGTCGCGGCGCGGGGCGGAGATCAGTACGAAATATTCGCCCGTCGATCACTATGCGTTGACGGCGATGGGCGGCACGAACTATGTGGTGCTGATTGAGAACGATGCGACGAACAGGACGATGGGCGTGACGGACGGCGATTCGATTTCGATGCACGTCCTCAAGGTTGTGCCCGAATACTACACCGGGCGTGTCGTCACGCGGGAGGACGAGGTGAACCTCCTGTCACAGCAGCTGTCGGTGCTTTACACGGAGGCGTTTGCGGGCGATGCGGACGACTTTGTCTTCGAGTGGCGCAAGGCGTCGCCGAACATGGACGGCACGGTGCCGGACAACTACGACAACACGGACGTTTACAGGCGGAAATACGA
>CAYZYQ010000123.1:0-5693 GCA_964482645.1 uncultured Lentisphaeraceae bacterium
CACTGCCACGCGCCGTCCCCGGACGTCAGTTCGTCCTCCCCGTTGAACGACAGGACGAGTTCGTCCACGTACGTCTCGCCGTTTTTCTTCCACGTCCGCGTGAGCGTCCGCTGTCCGACGTACACGAATCCGTCGTCCCATTCGTCGGCGTCCCAACCCTTCCCGCTGAACGAGTACGTCTTCCCAGCGACCTTCACCTTCGCGGAAATGGACGGCTTCGCGCCCTTCGAGACCGTGACGCTGCACGTCGCGAGGCGCGGGGCGCCGTTCGTGAGAGACCCCTCCACCGACGCCAGGACGCCGTGGAACGAACCGCTCCAGAGCGGCACGCTCTCGGTCTTCACCGTCGCGCGCTTCGCGGCCTTCTTCGCGTAGACGGATTCGGTCGTGACGTTCGACCGCGACGTCTCCATGACCGTCACCGTGCAGACGTCCCCGCCGGAGACGTCCGCCAACCGTTCGCCGCCGTCCAGTTCATCCGCGCCCAGCGGTTCGAGGCACACGCTGAACGTCTTGGACGGGACGCCGTCGTAGGCCGCCACGAGGTCGGGGACGAGCGGAACGCGGATCTTCTTCGCCTTCCTGTCGCCGTCCGCCCATTCGAGGACGCCGCTCGTCTCGACGTAGTCCTCGCCCGCGACAGCCGTCCCGTCCGCCGTCGCGTACTTCACGCGGACGCGCCCGTCCTTGCCCATGCGGTTGACCGTGACATCCACGTACGCCGCGCTCTCGCGCACCGACACCGCCGTCTTCGCGAACTTGAGGGCGCTCGTGGACGCGGCCGCCCCGCCGCCGGAACCGCCCGACGAAGCCCCCGTTCCGTAGCGAATCGGATGACCGCGCCATGTGCCGGGGATCGGCACACCCCAACCCGACGACCCGCGCGGGACGTAGACCGTGCAGCCCGCCGGCAGGACGCCCGCGATCTCCTCGTCCTCCTCGTCGTCGTATTCGCCGTCCCATTCGGCCTCGAACGCCGGCGCGTCCCCCAGGAACGTCGCCGCCTTCAGCCCCGTGCAGCCGTAGAACGCCCCCGCGCCGACGTACGACACGCTCGCGGGCAACGTCACGGCCGTCAGGCCCGAACGCCCGTCGAACGCCTCCCCCGCGATCCGCGCCACGCCGTCGGGGATCCGCACGTCGCCGTTCACGCCCTCGACGAGCGTCCGCCCGTCCTTCGAGAGGAGTAGTCCGTCCACGGCCCTGTACGACGGATTCCCCGCGTCGACCGCGAACGAACGCAGACCCGAACAGCCGCCAAACGCCCCCGCGTCGACCTCCGGGTCGCCGACTTCCAACACGCTCGCGGGCAGGAAGACGGTCTTCAGACCCGTCCGCCCGTAGAATGCGTCCACCGCGATCCGCTCCACGCAGCCGGGGACGCGCACGTCGCCGTTCACGCCCTCGACGAGCGTGCCGCCGTCCTTCGACAGGAGCAGCCCGTCCACGGCCCTGTACGCCGCGTTCGCGGGGTCGACCGCGAACGAACGCAGGCCGGAGCAGTACATGAACGCGCATTCGTCGATCTCCTCCACGCTCGCGGGGAGGAAGACGGTCTTCAAGCCCGTCCGCCCGCTGAACGCGGCCTCCGCGACCGTCTCCACGCCGGCGGGGACCCGCACGTCGCCGTTCACGCCCTCCCAGAGCGTCCGCCCGTCCTTCGAGAGGAGCAGCCCGTCCACGGACTTGTACGTCGCGTTCGCGGGGGCGACCGCGATGGACTCCAGTGCCCCGCAGTCCTCGAACGCCCAGGCGACGTCCCGCACGCTCGCGGGGAGCGAGATTGTCCGCAGGGACGCGCAACTCCCGAACGCGAACTCGCGGATTTCCTCCACGCCGTCGGCGAGCGTGACCGTCTTCAACTTCGTGCAGCCGTCGAACGCGCCGGAGCCGACGATTCTGACGCTGGACGAGACCGAGACGGACGTCAGGCCCGTGCAGTTCCTGAACGCATAGGCGGCGATCCACGCCACGCGGCGGCCGGCGAGCGTCGACGGAATCGACAGTGCGCCCGTCGCGGGCGACACGCCCGTCACCGACGCCGTGCCGTCGCTCAGCACCTTATACGTCCACGTCCGCCCGTTCGCGGACACCGTGCCGACGCCGCCGGGCGCGACGCCGTCCGCCCCCGTCCTGACCGTGAGCGTCCCGTACGTCCGCGTGATGTCGTAGTTGGCCGCCTTCGTGCCCGATTTCAGCGTGTACGTGAACGTGTTCGCGGACGAGCCGACGCCCGTCTGCGAACCCGTGAACAAGTACGTCGCGCCCTCGCCCGCGACAAAGCCGTCGCCGCCGACGGACATCTCGCGGCACGTGAGCGCCGTGCCGTCGTGCGTCTTCGACGCGCTCCCGCTCGCGAGCGTGACGTTGCGCTTCGAAACCGCCACCGTCGCCGCGTTCGTCAGCGGCGCGTAGCCGGGCGCGGACACGACGCACCACGTCGTCAGCGTCCCCGCGTCCGTCAACGTCGGCTTCACGGACGCATACGGGCCGTTCCGCGTCGTCGCGTACGCCACCTTTGCGCCCGAGATGCCGGCCTTCACCGACACGGACACGCCGTGCGCCGCGCCGTCGTACTTCCCGGACCACCCCGCCACCGACACGTCGGAGGGGGAGAGCGTCGCGCAGCGGCGGACCTCGTGGCCGAACCACGTGCCGCCGAAGATCCATCCCTCCGCCCCGTCCGGGACGTACAGGACGGCGTTCGGCGGCAGCCAGTCCGCGCTGATGTACGGCGCGTCGCCGCCGAAGTGGACGGCCGTGACGCCGGTGCATCCGGTGAACGAATAGTCGAGCAGCGTCCGCACGCTCGCGGGAATCGTCACCGTCCGCAATCCCGTGCAGTTCCTGAACGCGCTTTCGCCGATGACCGCCACGCCGTCGGCGATCACCAGCTCCCGCACCGTCGTCCGGGAGAACACCTCCGCGAACTTCCCGTCGCACAGGTACGCCGGGACGGTCACCGAGACCAGGGAGGAGCAGCCGGCGAACGCATTCGCGCCAATCGCCGACACGCCGTCCGGAATGACGATCTCGGCCAGGGACGAGCAGTTCCTGAAAGCCTCCGACCCGATGCGCGTGACGGAGCCGGGCAGCGTGACCGACACGAGGCCGCTGCAGCCGTGGAACAGCCTGTCCACGACGTTCGTCGTCCCGGCGGGGACCGCCACGTCCGCCAGGCCCGTGCAGCCGCTGAACGCCCCCGCGCCCATGTACGAGACGCCCGTCGGGATCTCCAGCGACGCCAGGCCCGTGCAGCCCGCGAACGCATCCGTGCCGATATGCGAGACGCCCTGCGGGATCGCCAGCGCCTTCAACCCCGTGCAGCCGCTGAACGCACGGTCGAGGATTTTCCGGACGCTCGGCGGGATGGACACGGACACAAGCCCCGTGCAGCCCTTGAACGCGCCCGCGCCGACGGACGAGACACCCGACGGAAGCTCCAGCGACGTCAGCCCCGTGCAGCCCGCGAACGCATTGCTCTGGACGTTCCGGACGCCCGTCGGGATGGACACGGACACAAGCCCCGTGCAGCCCTCGAACGCACCCGCGCCGATCGACGACACCCGGTCCGAAATTTCGAGCGTCCGCACCGTCGTCGGGGAGAAGACGTCGGCGAACCTGCCGTCGCACAAGTAGTCGTTGACCCTGACGGAGGCCAGGGCGCCGCACCCGTCGAACGCATCCGCCCCGATGTACTCCACCCGGTCCGGAATCGCAATCGCGGCCAGGGACGAGCAGCCCCTGAACGCCTCCGCCCCGATGCGCACGAGGGAATCAGGGAGCGAGACTTCACGAAGACCGCTGCAAAAGGCGAACGTCCTGTCCGCGACGTTCGTCACGCCCGCCGGGATTGTAACGGACGTCAGCCGCCGGCAGCCGTTGAACGCATCCGCGCCGATCTGCGCGACGCCCGCCGGAATCGCGACCGACGTCAGACCCAAGCAGCCGTGGAACGCGCCCGCGCCGATTTGCGTCACGCTGGACGGAATCGCCACCGACGTCAGCCCCGAACAGCCGTGGAACGCATCCGCGCCGATCTGCGTCACGCCCGGCGAGATCGACACCGACGCCAGGCCCGAGCAGCCATGGAACGCATTCGCGCCGATGCGCGTGACGCCCGACGGAATTGCAACCGACGTCAGGCTGGAACAGTTGTGGAACGCATTGTCCGCGACGGCCGTCAGGCCGACGGGCAGGTCCAGCGCCGCGAGCGCACCGCAGCCGCTGAACGCCGACGCCGCGACGTTCGTTACGCTTGGCGGAATCGACACGAAGAAGAGGTGGGCACAGCCCTTGAACGCGGAGGCCGAGATCTCCCGTACGCCCTGCGGGATGGCCACGGACGTCAGACCGGTGCCGTCGAGGAACGCCGAGGCGGCGATGCCGCGGATGCCGGACAGGTCCAGCATGGCCTCTGTCCGGGTGTATCCGACGGCCCATCCGTCGACCAGTACCGCGCCGGCGACCGTCTTCGTGTCGTACAGGGCGTCGGCGCCCCCGTCGAACGCCGCCGCGCCGACCGACGCCACGCTGTCGGGGATAGAGACCGACTTCAGCGCGGCGCAGTTCCTAAACGCGCCGTCGCCGATCCGCGCCGTCCCGTCCGCGACGACGACCTCCGCGATCTTCGCGTAGGCGTCCGGGAACACATTCGACAGCCCCGACGCGCACACGCACTCCGGGACTGTCACGCGCGTCAGCCCGCTGCAGCCGGAGAACGCCCGGTACCCGATGTTCGTCACACTCGACGGAATCGACACGTCCACCAGATTCCCGCACCCCTGAAACGCACGGTCACCAATGGACGTCACGCCGTCCGGCACGACCACGCCCGTCAGCCGCGCACAGTTGCGAAACGCCTCCGCCCCGATACGCGCCACAGGACGGCAGTAGATGGACGAGGGGATGGAAAGACGTCCCGACGCGCCGACCGAATCCACGCCCACGACGGCCGCCGTCCCGTCGGCGTCGAATTCATACCGCAGTGTCCAGTCCTCGACGGCCACCGTCCCGGACGACGGCGTCTCCGTGACGCTCAGATTTCCAGTGGTTTTCGCGATGTTGTAGTTCGACGCCTTCGTGCCGGCATCCAACGTGTACGCGAACGTGTTCGCGGACGAGCCGACGGCCGTCTGCGACCCCGTGAACGAATAGGACGCGCCCTCGCCCGGCGCGAACCCGTCGCCGCCGACGGACACCCTGTGGCAGGTCAGCGCCGTGCCGTCGAAGAACTTCGTCGCGTTGCCGCTCGCCAGCGTGACGTTTCGCCTTGAAACCGTCACCGTCGCCGAGTTCGTCAGCAGCAGGTAGCCGGGCACGGACACGACATACCACGTCGTCAGCGTTCCCGCGTCCGTCAACGTCGGCTTCGTCGGCGAATACGGGCCGCTTCGCGTCGTCGCGTACATCACCGATGCGCTCGTAACGGTGGATGTCGCCGACACGGAAACTCCGTGTTCCGCACCATCATATGTACCCGACCAGCCCCAAACCGGTGCATACCTAATATAAACCCCGTTCCATGCGCCAGGGATGTCCACACCCCAACCTGTAGAATCCGGTTGAACTACGTAGATGACTGCCGTTGAAGGGAACACATTTTCACCCACGACATCCGGCGCGTCGCCATCGAAGAAGACCGACGTCAAACCGCTACAGCCACTAAACGCACAACCCCCGATGCTCGTCAC
>CAYZYQ010000124.1:0-5635 GCA_964482645.1 uncultured Lentisphaeraceae bacterium
CCGCGCCCTGCGAACCCATGTCGTAGAACGTCTTGGACGCGTTCGTCATCGTGCCGAGGAATTCGCTGCGCATACTGTTTCCAGTGTCCCACGCCTTGGTCTTTGCGGACGCGCTCAACTCAGCAAGGGCGCGCTGGTACTGCTGGCGGAGCGCAAGCCCCGCGCCGCTCCCCGCGCCCACGCCGCGTCGGGCGAGGGCGCGTTCGTTCTGCGCCATCGAGTTCTCGACGGAGGACTGCGTGTCGGACGCCGCGCGGGAAACGTAGTTCTCTGGCGACAGGACACCGTACTGCTTCAGGAACTCCGCCGCCAGGCCGGTCGCGCCGGAGTCCATGTTCACGAGCGCCCCGGCCTGTCCGAACGCATCGCCGGACTGCGACACGAGGGACTGCGCGATGGTGTTGAGGTCGTCGCCGTACCCGCCGAGCTTGTCGGCGTATGGCGCGAGCGTGGTGGCGAGGGCCTCAAGCTCTTTTGCCGTCATGCCCACGGAATCCGCCTGCGCGTTCACGAACCGCGCCTGGTCGCGCATCGCGTTCGTGTCCGAGCGGACCTGCGCCCCGCCCGCGCGGACGGCGTCCACGCCGGCCTGCGCCGCGCCCACGCCCGCGTCCGCCCTTGACGCGCCCTGCGCGAGGGTGCTCTGCAAAGACGATATTGCCGAATTCCCGAAAGTCGCAACAGCCATGTCACGTGCTCCTTGTCCTGTTCTGAAGTTCTCGCACGGCGGACTGCAGCTCCGCAATCTGCGCCATGACGCATTTGAAGTTCTCCATGAAACGCATCGCGACGGACTTCAGCTCCGCGTTCGCGACGCCCGCCGTGCCGACTCCGTGCGGCAGCGGCCTCGAAACCACCTTCGTCATTGCGCAAGCCCTCCCATCGACGTGCCGACGAGAAGCGCGTCCACTTCGGCGTCGGCTTTCACCTCGATCTGCATATACCGTTCCATGCGGCGCACGGGAAGCCGCCTCGCGTCCTGCGACGCGATGTTGGCGAGCGTCGCGGTGGACGTCGCCGCCGAATCGGGCGCGGAGAACATGTCGACCGTCAGTACGAGAAGCGTGCCCCTCCCGTCGCCGGCGTATCCGAGCGCGTCCACGCGGCACGAGGACGGGTTGAACGGCTTCGACGCCTCGTAGGTCTTGGAGCGCCACACGAGCGCCTTCGGGGCAGAACCGCCCTCCCACTCGCAGACGGAGTGCGTGTTCTTGGCGAACTTCGCGTAGATCGTGCGCTGCACCGTGGCCGTCACGGTCTGTTCCGCGTCGCTCCACCGCGCGTCGCCCACCGCGCCGGCCGCGAGATGCCATCCGGCGAAGCGGTAGCCGTTCTTCGGCGTGGCGCGGATCGTAATGCTCTTCCCCTGCGTCGCCCTCGCGCTCTTCCCGTCCGCGGCTATCGGATCCTCCACGGAGTCGGTCGGGTCTGTCGCCACGACCGCGACGACGCCCATCGTGGAGTCCGAAAGATCCGCGTAGGCAAGCGTCGTGGTCACGACGGACGGCGTCCCGTAGTAGGCGTAGACGCGCCGGGTGTCCGTGTTCAGCAGGAGTTCGGAACTCGCCTCGAACGAGAGGACGCTTCCCTCCGGCGGAAGCGCGGTCTCGCCCGTCCCCGGCTCCGCGGTCGAGAAGCAGTAGAACGTCTTCGCCGCCTCTTCGCCCGCGAACGTCAGGCTTTCCGCCGCCGTGAAGTGGACGACCTGCGTCCGCGCGAACGTGAACCTGAACGGGTCCGCCTCGCCGTCGCCGCCGCTGCCGTCCGACGCCTCGTCGGCTTCGCCGTGGCACGTCACGGCGGACGGCACGGCGTCCGCGTCGACCGCGACGCCGGACGAAGCGCCCATGTTCACGACAAGGATTTCAAGCGTGCGCGACACGGCGTCCGCGACGTGCGCGGTCATCGTGAACGCGGCCGTCGGCGTCACCTCCCCCGTCTTGTCGTATGCGAGCGTGGCGTCGCCGGACTTCCAGCAGTCGAACTGCCAGGGCGTGTCCGCGACCCTCTCGCCAAGCGACAGCGCGTAGGCGAAGGATTCCCCGAGGACCACCGCGAACTCCGTTCCCGGCGTGTACGCCGACCCTCCGACCGTCAGCGCGCAGTTCTGCGCCCCCGTGCCGGAATACGAGATCCCGAGCGAGACCGCGACCTCCGCCTTTGCGAACAGCGAAAGTCCGCCCGCGACCGTGGCCTCGTATTCCGCGTCGGACGAGACGAGCGCACCCCCGGCGTCGTACCATCCGGCGAATCCGTAGCCGGACGCGACCGTCGCGGAGAACGTGGCCTTGTCGCCGTAGTGCGCGGAATCCGCCGCCGTCCCGCCGACCGTGACGGACACGGACGTGACCGCCGAAGCGCTCGCCGGGTGTTTCGCCGCCGCAAGGGCGTAGTCGATCGGCGAGTAGTCTATGACGGCCCGTGTGTTGAAGACGATGCCGTCGAGCGTCACGGCGTTCGACACGACCGACTTGTTCGACACGTCGTTCGTGTCGACGTTCACGAACGCCGCCTGCACGGCCGAATACCCCGCGTCCGGCACGATCGACAGCGTGATGGCGCGTCCGCGCACGTACTTGCCGTCCTCGTCCGGCGACGGCGTGGCCGTGACAGTCCCGTGCGCGGACGCGACGGTGAACGAGTAGAGCGGCTTCTTGGCGTAGTGGAACGTCCCCGTCACGTCGTCCGCGCCCATCGTGAACTGGTACGGGTCGACGTAGGCGCCGTCCACGTACACGCCGCGCCCTTCGTAGAGCGCGTTCGACACGGAGCAGTCCACGCGGTAGACGTGGTTCCTCACGCCGCTGTGCCGGAGATACCCGCCCGACTCGTCCGCGACCTTCCGGTTCAGCGAGACGTCGAAGAGCGAGAGCGTCCCAATGGACGGGTCGTCGTTCTGGAACGATATGTTCGTCCATTGCGCGACGGCCGTCACGTCCGACGTGAGGCTGTACGTCGCACCGGCGCCGTAGACCGCGTCCCCGATCTTCCACCCGAGGAACGTGCGCCCCGTCCGGGACGGCGCCGCCGCCAGCGTCACGCTGCCGTACGAGACGCTGGAGGACGGGACGGGCGACCCGCCGTTCGCGTCGTAGGAAAGCGTGTACTGCCTCCACGCGGCATAGAGCGTGACCGTCTGGTTCGCGGTGCAGCTCTGACGGACGTACGTCCCGCCCGGCTGGCATTCCACGACTCCGTTCGTCGCGTTGCCCGTCGAAGTGGCCCAGCCGACAAATTGATGGCCTGCCCATGTCGGAGCCCCGTCCGGGATGGCGTATGCGACGTTCGCGAAGCAACGGGTCAGACTGCCGGGCGCGTTCGTTCCGCCGTTCGCGTCGAATGCGAGCTTGTAGTAGGGCTTGAACGTGGCCGAGACGGTCTGGTCGGCGGTCACCGTGATCGTCACGCTCTTCACGCCGGAAGCGCCGTTCTGCGAAACGCCGTTCAGGGTGTCGACCACGTAGCCGCTGCTGGGCGTCGCCTTTACCGTGGCCGTCTGCCCCGACTCGAAATCCCCTCCGCCGGACATCGTGCCGCCGGTTCCCGCCGAAGTGGATATAGTGTAGACATTTACCGTGTAGATGTAGCCGCAGACTCCGCCCTGGTTGTATCCCACGGCTTTTGCAGACCCCTGGTTGTAGTAGTTCCCGCCTGTGCTATACTGCGTGTCGTTGTAAAAGCCCCAGCCCGCGTCCTGCAGCCATCCGAAAAGGTCCGCGCAATAGTTGCCGTACATCGTCTGCTGCGGCGCGGTGGCGCTGGCCTTGTACGTGAACCGCGCGGTGCGAACGAACGCGAACCCTCTCGGGTCCGTCGTCATTCCGCCCGCAGAACCTTTGTATGCGGTTTTCATTCCGCTACTCCTCCTCCCTGACGTAGTACATCCTGTCCTCGCGGTCGTCCACGCACAGGCAGGCGGCGGCCTCGTCGTGGGTCGTGACCGCGACCGCCGCGTTCTCCATAAGGTCGACCGTCAGGCCCCTGTGGGAGCCGTCGGGCAGCGTGAAGAACAGGAACAGCGCGCCGTCGTGCTGGTTCATCACGCACGAGGACGGATTGTACGCAAGCCACTGCTCCTTCGTGAAAATCCTGTCGGTGACGTTCTGGCAGACCGTCCCCTCGTCGGCGGAGTTGGCGATCACCATCAGCCCGGCGTTCGACGCGTAGTAGACGGCGTTCCGGTAGACGCACACGCCGCGCTTCGACACGCACGCCGCAGGACCGGCGAGCTTCGACACCGTCATGCTCTCCGGCGCCGTTCCGGAGAGGACGTACGGCCATCCGTCGGTCAGCGCGAACACGCTGTTGGCCGTCACCGCCAGCGCTACGACGTTGTCGCGGACGTCGTAGCGGTAGGCCACGGGCCACGAATAGAAAAGGTCGACGTCGGAGAAGCACACCGTCTTGGGCTTCGACGGCGAGAATCCGCAGTAGAACGCGCCCGGCACGTCGAGAATGCAGGAGAGGTCGGCCGGCGGCGCCCCGACGTCGGGCATGATCTCGCCCGCGTCCTCGTCCTTCACCTTCACGCCTATGCCGTCCGTCCACGTGCTGTCGAGCGTGGCGTCCGCCTCCGCGACGAACTGGCTGCGCCCGGACGTCGCACCCGTCACGACCTTGTAGACGCGGATCTTCTTCGCAAGCGGGTAGTCCGTCTTCGCGCCGAAGCCGGAGACGGTCACCGCGTCGCCGTCGTTGTATTCGAGGTCGCCGTCCGTCCATTCCGAAGCGTCCGCGTCGTATGTCCTGCTCGGATCGGAGAACGGGGATTCCATGCCGTACTCGTCCACCCAGGACACGAAAAACCGCGTGTAGCGGATGTTGTCCGTCACGTCGCCCTGCCCCGCGTTGCGCTGTACGTTCGGGGCCGAAAGCCGCGCCTTGGCGAGGGGGACGATCGTTTTCGCCGCCGACGCGCCCTTGCGCATGTAGACGACGGGGCTCTCGTCGACTCCGTCCCCGTCGCGGTCGCCGGAGACGACGAGCCGCGTGAGGCCGTCGTCCGACACGTTCCCCGGCGCCGCCCACGTCACCCCCTTGAACAGGAGGAAGTCGAATGCGCCGTCCCGTCTGCGCCAGACGTGCAGGGAACGCGCGTCGGACACGTCAGACAGCCCCGATTCAAGAAGGACGTTCGCGCCGGCGACGAGCCTTGGGCTTCTGAGCGGGACGAGCTTCCCGGTCTTCAGCCGGAGGTTGTGCGCCACGACGGCCATGCCGTCCGACAGCTGCGTCGGATGCTGGCGCGGGGCGATGCCGCCGAACCTGTCTATCTTGACCGTCGCCATCAGACCATGAGCCTTTCTGCCTTCGCGAAGTACGTGCCTGCGAGTTCCGCGTTGGCCGTGTCCGGATTGTCCTTGCAGTAGCAGAGGTGCGCGACGTAATAGGCCAGCGCCTCCTCGTATCTTGGATGGACGGGAATCGCCGCGTCTCCGTCCTCGGGAAGTTCGACGTAGTCGAGCGCCTCCCCGTTGACGTAGCGCGTATGGGGCGCCCGTTCCCCGAGTCGCATGAGCGCAGTCTGAATGTGTCCGCGCATTTCCCCGTCCTCCCAGCGGTAGGGCGCGAACTCGTCGCCCACGACCCTGCGCACCTTTGCAAGGATTCCATTTGCCGTAAGTTCCATCATGGC
>CAYZYQ010000125.1:0-5619 GCA_964482645.1 uncultured Lentisphaeraceae bacterium
AAAATCCAAAGACATCGGGCATCCCCAAACGTCGAAACGGTCGTTCACTTCGCCGCGCCAACGAGTTTGAACGCCGGCCGATGGCGCATGGCCTTAAACGTCACGGAACACGTCACCGTGGCGGACGTGAATTTGAGCGTGGTGTCGAAACAGGCCGGCCCGCCGCAGAGGTACGTGCGGCACGTAAAGGTGTCCGGCGCCGTCCACGCGCCCGACGACGCCGTGGGCTGATCGCCGATCAACGCGCCAAGCGTTTCGTAGTTTTCTTTCTCCAGTTTGAGCGATCCGTACGCCCACGCGCCGAACCCGACGGGCAAACGCTGGACGCCAAACGGCCCTTCGCACACAATCTCCCATCCATTCGTCGTCTTGGACAGAGCCACGCTCTTCATGCCCTGCGGATTCTTCTCGTACGCGAACTCCTTGCCCAGCACGACTGTCAACTCGCCGTCCCGCGTCCCCTTCACCGGCGGCAGCGTCAACGCGGCGCATTTGCCGTTGAGACGGTCAACCGCCACGGTGTCTTCCGGCAACGGTTTATCCTTCAACGCCGGCAACAGATGTTCCCAGACGAGCGACAACTCGTGCTGCATATCATCCACGCCCGCCGTCAGCGATAGCACGGCGTCCTGTTCGGGCATGACGATCGTGAACTGCCCACGCGCCCCATCGGCGCGGTAGACGTCTGCCGGACGGCAACGCCAAAACTGAAACCCATACCCCCGCCCCCAGTCGCCTTTCGGATCGTTCCGCGTCTCCGTCTGTTTCGCCGTCATCAGCGCCATCCAGTCGGCGGACAGCAATTGCCGACCGTTCCACCGACCGCGCTGTAGACAGAACTGCCCGAACGTCGCCAATTCGCGCGTCGTCATGTTCATGCCATACCCGCCACAGGCGATGCCTTTCGGACACGTCGTCGACCAAGCCTTCTCAATGCCCAGCGGCGCGAACAGTCTGCTGCCGAGAAAGTCCATCAGCTTCTCGCCCGAGCGTTTCTCCACGAGGGCCGACAGCATGTACGTCGCGCCTGTGTTGTACACGAACCACGTACCAGGGTTCTTCTCGACGGGGTGGGCCAGAAACGCTTTTACCCAATCGCCGTCCGCCGCCGCCGCCAGCGCACCCGTCGAATCGCGTTCGCTGCCCGTGTTCATCGTCAGCAAATCGCGCACCCGCATCCGCAACAGGTTGTCCGACGGTTTCGCGGGAAGTTTTTCGGGAAAGATGTCGACGACGCGCTCGTCCAGATCGACCTTCCCCTCATCCACCAGAAATCCGACGGCCGTCGCCGTGAAACTCTTGGAGTGGGAATAGAGCATATGCGTCCGATCCCGCGTATACGGTTTCCAGTAGCCTTCGGCTACGAGTTTGCCGTGCCGCAGCAGCACGAACCCGTGCAACGCATCGAGCGCCTTTTCGGAAGCATCGATCCACGCGCAAATCGCCTGCGACGAAACGCCCTGCGACTCCGGCGTCGCCACGGGGAAATAAGCCTGCACCGTCCCGAGCACCGCCAGTACGGTCACAATCACAATCTTCTTCATGTTCACTCCTTGATCAAATCAATCCAATCATAAAAACGAACGGCGTTCTGCACGATGTCGGCAAAACGGCAGGGACGAGCGTCGTCCTCGAACAGTTCCCGCCACGCGCACGGCGGCCGTTCGATTTGGAGACCCGCAAACAACTCCCGCGCCGTGAAAAACGCATGGGCGGCCGCAACGGCGGCACGACCGTGGGCAATCAGCTGCACCGGCATCCCGCCCGACGCGGACGAAGCCGCTTTCGCGGCGGCGATGACGTCCTCCGCGCGTTTGCCGACGAACGAAACGCCCACGAGCGCGTAGAGCCGCGCCATTTCCTCGTCACCGTCTTTGATACCGTAGAACACGTGACACCCCCGCGCGTTTTCGCCGAAACCGCGAATGTCCGCCACTGTCACGCACTGCCCCGCCGCCACACGCCGCGCCACGTCGGCCGCCAGACTCTTCCGCGCGGGCGCATCAGACACAATCAGCACGGGCGTTCCCGCGCCCACGGTCACGAGCGGAATCGGCGTCCCATCGTCCTGCACGAGCGTTTGCGTCCGAACGCCCTGCTCGTCCGTCATGTGGCAGACCGTCGGCGTAAGCACCGCCGCCGAGCGGATACCCGCGACCCGACGAACAACGTCCGCCGTGCAAGGCGACCGTGCCGCCACCGCGCGATCGGCCTCGTCCTTCATCAAATCGTAGACCGTCCGCGCCCCCGGCAGATCAAGCGTACTGCCCGTCGGCGTCACAACGGCCGCCCAGTGGTTCGTCCGCATATGCGCCAAGTTCTTCGGCTCAAAGCCCAACCCGCAATCGACGGCCGCGTAGTCGAATCCGTACTGAAGATTGCGATAGGTGGGAAGATCCGCCAGCGGCAGCCCTTGCTGCAGCCATGCGTTCATCCACGCCACGGCGGCCGTCCGCGTCGACTCGTGCCAATGATGCGGCCCGATCGTGTCCGACAACCGAAACGCGGCCGCCGCGCCCAGCGTCCGGTACACCTCCGCCGCGCGTTCCGCCGTTCCGCACACGCCAGAATAGGGAAAGAAGTCGCCGAAGGAGGCACAGAGCAGTACGGGGCTGGGCGCGCGCAACAACACGTGACCGAGATGGTTGAACCCGAACGACAACTGCCCGAAGACGAACTGTTCCGCATCCTGCGGGCCGCACTGCTCGCACACGGCACGCAGGGTGGACAGAAACCCGCTCGGCGCGGCACAGGCCACGCGGTCGTCCAACGCCATGATCCAACTCGCCATCGTCCCGCCACCGGAATGCCCCATCACACCCAACCGCGCCGCGTCCACGTCGGGCCGCGCCGCGAGAACGTCCAGCGCACGTAGCCCATCCCAAAGGCGGAAGCGCACGGCGCTCCAGCCGAGAAGTTCGGCGCGACGGCCGAGGTTGTTGTGGGCGGCACAGTTCCAAAGCGTGTCCGACCGACGACTCTGGCGGCGTTCGCCCTGGTCGATCGGATCGTAGACGAGCGTCACGAAACCCGCCTTCGCCGCCTGTACCGCGCCGCGCTGGTAACCTACGGACGCCTTGCCGTTCATGGAATGTCCGCACGGCACGACAATCCCCGGCCGGCATCCAGGAAACACATTCGGATCCGGCAGGAACAGGTTCGCCGTCACATAGTGCCGGGGCTGGCTCTCGAAATAGAGGTTGACGACGGAATAGCCGTCTCGTTGCACACGCCCCGTTTCGACCACGTTGAGCGGACACCGCGCGGGCAGACCGCCAATGGCCGCAAGGAGTTTCGCGCGTACGTCGGCCTGACGGGTTTTCAACGTGCCGGCCCGCGCCGCCGCCAGCCATGCCGCATCCGCCGCCCGGTCGGCCACGCAGACGGCTTTCAGCGCATGGTCGTAGACAATCCGGTTGCCGACCGGCAGAACCAGCCGCGCGAACGCCGCTTCAAGCGGCGCGGCGGCGAATCCGCACCACGAACCGCACAAGGCGATCATCCAAAAGAAGTTTCTCATGATGCGAATTATAGCACAAATCGAAGCAACAAAAGAGCGGAAATCTCTCGTTCGAACTTTGACGAACGCTTTTAAGAAACATACCCCATACCAAAGCACATGCACACAGATGAAAGCCTAAACTATTTTGACTCGACGGGCAAAGTATCAAATCCAAGGTAGTTCCCAAATCCTAGCATATAGACGGCCATCGTTAGAGAAAGATCTTCGGACTCGACATCAAACCGCGCCGCCATTGTCCGCAACTCATCGATCACCGTATCGCGCAGAACAAGCGATCCATCCAGATTGTCCACGACTTTCTTGATTACGGACGGAAGAACCATGCACATCTGAAAGAACGCATCATCTTCTCCCGTGACCAAGGCGTAGAATCGATCAAGACTGACCCGACGAATCAACTTGTGTCCGACCCGTTGCCCATCAACCGTCGTCTCCCACTTGACATTCTGGGATGACGGGGCAATCGCCTCAACGAGGAAACAAGCACAATCATCGTCGGTCAGCAATTGGTTCTGCATTTTGATGAAGGTCTTGCCACCGATGCAGAGTTCATGGTATTGTGCTTGTTCTTCATCTCGACATATACCCGACGAACGGAATTGGCTTCCGGAATTTCAATGCCCTCACCATTCTCATAGATGACATCCCAACCGCCTTCTTCGCCGTTGACCGGAACATGACAGTTCGCCATATACTGGAATATTCGCTGGTGGAAATAACCGATGTCGTTGTTGTTGGATTTATCCCTCTGCCGAAAGATTTCGTTGCCGACGATTTCGTTCCATGTAGAACGGTAGACGATCTTGTCAAAAACAAGTTTGACGGGATCGATGATGTTCCGATTGAACCTCCTCAAATCGAAAGGCTCCAGCTTCTCGCCGTACTTCTCAATCGTCGCTCGAACATGGTGCGTAAAATCTTCTTCTCCGATAAACGGCAACGTCCACATCACAAATCCTCCAGGGCTTCCTTTATCTTCACGGCGATGGCGTAGGCCAAATTGACGGGTACGGCGTTTCCGACCTGCTTATACTGCTGCCCGACACTGCCACAGAACTGCCAGTCATCCGGAAAACTCTGGCAGCGGGCGTTCTCCCGAACCGTAAACGGACGCGCCTCGATCGGATGACAGCGGTCAGTCTGTTTCTGGCTGGGGGACGTCAATACGGCCAACGAAGGCTCGTCCAGACTCAAACGCCGAAGAATACCCGTCCGCCCCCCTTCCATGTACCAGCAGCTCTTCATGTAGTCCCTTGCGACGGATTCGGGAACGTCCCGCCAACATCCGCCTGGCGGAACCATCTCGAAGATTTTCCGTTTGTAGGCCGAATAGGGCGTTCCCGCACTTGGCGGGCAGTTGAGCAGGACATCCCTCAGAACGGGCTTGTAGGCATGAGGTTCGGGAAAAACAAAAGAAATCTTGTCCGCCAAGTCATTCCGAACGCCAACCGTGATGAGACGCTCCCGTTTCTGCGCGACGCCATAGTCCCATGCGTTCAAAATACGCTTTTGGATCGTATAGCCCGTGCGCTCGAAAATGTCGGTTATCGTCTTGTACGTCCGTCCCTTGTCATGGGTCAACAACCCACGTACGTTCTCGAAGAGAAACATCTTGGGCTGAAGCTGTTCCAAAAACTTTGCATAGTGATAGAAAAGTGTCCCCCGCGCGTCTTCCAATCCCAGACGTTTTCCGGCATACGAAAAACTCTGGCACGGCGCACCGCCCGAAAGCAAATCCAGCTCGCCTTTACGAATGGCGAAATATTCTGGAAGATTCCTACACGAGACATTGGCCACGTCATCGTTGAAGACCCGCCAGTTCGGACGATTCCGCTTCAACGTATCTGCAGCATCCTTGTCGAGTTCAATAAGCCCAATCGCATCAAAACCAGCCTTTTCAATGCCAAGGGCAAGGCCGCCCGCGCCAGCAAACAATTCAAGAACGGTGGGATGTTCCTTTTTCGACACTTTCTTTGCGCCTTTGCTCATGGAGAGCATTATACCAAAAACATCCCCCCGTTCTGCGCACGGGCCAGAGCCCATCAGGGCTGGACGAATGCCGACTTTTCGGTAATCATCACGGGGGAGTCCCACAT
>CAYZYQ010000126.1:0-5598 GCA_964482645.1 uncultured Lentisphaeraceae bacterium
CTTGTCGCGCCAGAAATCAAGCCATTCCATGAAAGTCTTTCGTTCGATTTGTCTCCGCATGACAAAAATTCCTCTCGCAAAGAAGTATTTGTGTTTATGATACCAAAAAAATCAGTCCGTGGTGTGGGGACGATAGGAGAATTGCCATGTTTGTAGATGTGCGTGAGGGGGGGGGCGCGGTCGCGGGAATGTCTGATGGTTTGTGCTATACTAAAGGGCACGGAGAAAGTCGGACAGACATCTCCTTCGCTATCGAACCGCTTTGATTTAGAATAAAGAAAAGGAAGAGGTATTCAACATGAAGAAAATGATTTTGTTCAGTGCGCTCGTGGGAACGCTTGCCGGTTGGGGGGCGATGCGTCCGACGCCGGACTATCTGAAAAAGGCCACGGTCTACCAGGTCGTACTGCGCAACTTTACCCGCGACGGCAACTTCAAGGCTGCGACGGAAATGCTCGACCACGTGCGGCGCGCGGGCGTCGACGTCGTCTATCTCACGCCGTTCGTGGAGATGGACTGCGACATGGACGAATCCGGCTGGTCCGCCCGCCAGAAGTTGAGCGGGTTTGGTTCGCCCAAGAACGCCTACCGCATTTCGAACTACGACAAGATCGATCCCGAGTACGGCAAGGACGCCGATTTCAAGGCGTTCAACGACAAGGCCCATGCGCTGGGCATGAAGGTCTACATGGATCTCGTCTACCTGCACTGCGGGCCGAACAACGTGATGAAGGACATGTTCCCCGATGCGTTCCAGAAGAACGCGGACGGCACGGTGCGCACGACCGAATGGCACTTCCCGTACGTGAACTTCCAGTCGAAGGGCGTTCGCAAGTACCTGATCGATTCGATGCTCCACTGGATGCGCCTCGGTTGCGACGGCTTCCGCTGCGACGTGGGCGACGCCGTGCCGCTCGACTTCTGGGTGGAGGCCGTGACGGCGTGCCAGAAGGTCAACCCCGAACTCGTGATGATCAACGAGGGGCAGAATCCCGAATACCTGAAGAAGGCATTCGACGCCTGCTATGCCTGGCCGTGGAGTTTTTCGATCCGCAACTTTCTCACGCCGAGCCTTCCCGGGCAGAAGAGCGCGACGCACAAGACGCTCGACAAGAAGATGGTGAACGTCCGCACCTACGAGGCGAAGATTCCGAAGGATTCGTTTATGTTCTGTTTCATGGACAACCATGACACGGCGGCCGACGACTGGGACAATCGTTTCGATCGCGTCCATCCCGTCGAAGCCGGCAACGCGGCGTTCGTCCTCACGTTCCTGCGGCGCGGTCTTCCGCTCGTCTTCAACGGCAACGAAATCGCGGACAACGCGCGCAACTCGTTCTTCGCGCCCGTCGAGCATCCCGCCCGCGCCTACAAGACGATCGACTGGGCACGCGCCGTGCAGCCGGCCGGGCAGAAACGCCTTGCGCTCATCCGCGCGTTGGCGAAACTCCGTCACGACGACCCCGTGTTCTACGATGGCGACATGGACTGGGTGACGGCCGGCGAGGCGAAGGGCGCGATCGCGTTCGTGCGCCGTCTGGGCGACCGGCGCGTGTTCGTGACGGCGAACCTCACGCCGAACGCGGTCGCGTTCGCGCCGGAGAATGTTGCCCTCGCCGACGGACAGAAGACGATGATGTCCGAAAACGCGCGTGTCGTCTCCGGTTCCGTCCAGCTGGGACCGTACGGTTATCTCGTGCAGGCGTTCTGATTTACGCAATGGGTCGGTTTCCGAGGTTGCCGTCGCCATGACGGACGGCGATCGATACGGCGGGTTTACGCCGGCGCGGGCAACGCGGTTCTACGTTCCGCTGTTGCTGCAGGCGTTCTCGCAGTCCTTGACCTATCCGCTTGTTGCGGCCATCGTTGCCCACGGCGCGTACGGCGTCCAGGAACTGGCGGCGTTCGCGCAGGGGCAGGCCGTGATGTTCATGATCGGGTCGCTCGGCGGCGGCCTCGTCATGACGGGAATGGTCTTTGCCCGGACGCAAACGGGCTATCGTGCATTCCGTCGGCTCAATGCGTACATGATGGGCGTGTTGTTGTCCGTCCAGATCCTTCTCGCGTTGCCGCCGTTTGGCGATTGGATTTTTGCACATCTCCTAAATCTGCCGCCTGATTTGGCGACCGTTGGGCGGCGGACGCTCCTGTGGGGCGTGTTCATGCAGGCGGCGTTCTTCTTCCGCAACGTGCCGCTCGTTGCGCTCTTCAACGCACGCGCCAGTTTCGAGGCGAACGTCGCCACGACGATCCGCATCGCCCTCACGGCCGTGACGCCGTACGTCTTTATCCACCTGGACTGGACGGGGTGGGCCTGGGGGCTGGCCGCCACGACGGTGCCCTGTTTCGTTGAATGGTGGCTGACGCGCCAGTTCGCGCGCAAGTACGTACGCGAACTCCCCGACACGACCCCGGCCGAACCGTCCGCCGTGTCCGACCAGTTCCATTTCACGTGGCCGTTGTCGCTCGGCGCGTTCCTGCTGGCCGTTTCGCCGCTGATGATCGCTGTGTTCGTGGGGCGGACGGAAAACCATGTGGCGATGCTGGCTGTCCACTACGTGACGATTGGTCTTGCGAATCCCGTGGGCTACGCGGCGTTGCGGATGCAGCCCGTCGCCATTCAGTTTCCGCCCGAATACGCGGGCGATACGCGGATGGTGCGCTATGCGGTTTGCGCGGGCCTCGTCCTTGGAATCATACCGTTGCTGACGGCGTTGCCGGGCGTGAGCGACTGGTATTTCAACGTTGTGCAGAACCTGCCGACCGAAGACGTCGGTCTGGCGCGAACCGTGATGCTGGGGTATGCGGTCTGGCCGGTCATCCAGTGTCTGCGCGGACTCGCGGAAGGGCGGGCGGCGTGGTCAAAACGTCCGAAAGCCGTCTTTGCCGGACAGGTGGCCTACCTAACGACGTTGACGGTCGTGCTGGCAGTTTCGCTGGTGTGTGGTCTGTCGGGCTGGATGATGGGCGGCTTGTCGATCCTTCTCGCCACGTTGGCGACGCTCGTGACCGTGACCTTCCGTTTGCGTTCGCAGACGTGATGCCCGTTTCCCCTAAACGCCCCGTCCACGCGCCTTTTGACGGGCTTTCGGAGACACGTTGCACTTTACGGTTGCAAAGAAAAAAAAATGGCTATAATTGCTTCCAAGGTCGTTGAAGACTAACGAAAGGAACTTGACGATGGACAGGAAGCTTTTGAAACTGGAAACGGCGGCGCGGCGCGGGGGGGCGTCCGTGTGCAGGGCGGTCGTCATGGGCATGTTGTCGGCCGGCGTGGCGTTCGGCGGACAGACATGGAAGGCGAATCCGGCGAGCGCGTTCTGGAATCTCACCGACGCGAACTGGACGCCGGGCGACACGTGGGCGGGCGGATCTGCCGCGTTCGGCGAATCGTCCGTAAAGAATGTCGCCGTGTCTGGTGTCGTTTCCGTCACGAACGTATCCTTCACGGCGGACGGCTATACGGTGGGCGGCGACGGTGTGCTGGAGTTTCCGGGAACGGACGCCGTGCCGGCCGAAATTGCCGTTGCGGACGGCGTGACGGCCACGCTCGCGGCGGCGGCCACGAACGCCGTGCCCACGGGGACGGTTCGCAAGACGGGCGGCGGAACGCTCGTTCTGGCGGGGGCGACTTCGCTGGGCAACGTGGCCATGACGGGTGGAACGCTGCGTCTTGCCGACGGTCTGCACGTTGTCGCTGGTTTTTCGCGCGAGGGTTCCGCGTCCACGCAGTTCGAGGCCGATGGCGGAATGCTCAACGTTCTTGGCGGGGACGGGCTGGGTTCGTTCACCACCGCGCGGATCGGGGTGGGCGGACTGCATCTCCTACGAGGTTCCGGCGTTGTTCCCCGCCATCGGCAGAGCCTCGTCTCCGGCGTGACGGACGGCGTGGACGGCGGCGTCCATTTCTACGGCAGCGACCTCTGCTATTTCTACCCCAATTCGGCCTCCTACACGGGCGGCTTCCATTTCGAGAACTCCGAATGGGGGACCAACCCGTTTGTGTCCATTTTTAGGCGCGACGACGCTTTCGGCGCCGTGCCGCCCGTGCCTGCGGACAACATCTTTTTCCATGCGAGTTACGGTCGTCTACATTTCGGCGAGGCGCTCAACATCCACACCAACCGCGACGTCTTGATCGACAGGGACTGCACGGCCTGCTTTTCTGTCCAAAGTTCGTCGATGCTCGTCCGCGTCCAGGGACGCATCCACGGCCCGGAGGGATACGACCATACCGTGCGTGTCTTCACCCGTTCGTCCCATTGGAACGATTACAAGCAGGACTGGAAAGGAACGCTCGTCCTCTCGCCGGGAGATGGTCGCACGAATCGCATTGGGCGTCTGACCGTTGATCTGCCCGTCCGAATCGAGTCCGGCGTCACGCTGCTCACGTGCACGAACAACGTGCCTGAAGGAGGTATCTATAAGAACGTTGTTCCGCTGGACATCGAAAGCGGCATGGACTACGTAGAGACGAAAGGCGTTCTCACGGTCGCGGGCGGCGAGTTGCGCGTGACCGAGAAAAACAGGTACGTCGTTCTGAAGAGCTGTGGACAGATGCGCGTGACGGGCGGACTGTTCACGATGCCGGGCGAGTTCCTGAACGGGCTTGGGTCGGCCGCACGGACGTTCATCGGCGGGCGCGGTCGCATGGAGGTCGAGTGGCTTCGTCTTACGCAGTTTCGCGGTTTCGATTCGGACGGAGACCCCATGTGCGCGGTCACCGTGTCCACGGGCGGCGTCCTGCGCCTTCGCAAGTTCTACCTCGACGAGAACCAGCAGTCTCCGCATAATGGAAGCCTGAACCTTGACGGCGGCGTCGTGATGCCGAAGGGGAACGAGGGGAACTTCCTTGGAACGGGCGGATGGAAGTGGACAAACGTCCTTGTGCGCGTCTGCGCGGGGGGCGCGGTCTTCGACACGGACGGCTTCAACGCCACGGTGCGTTGTCCGTTGCGGTCGGGTGTGGCGGTGGACGGCGGGCTTGTGAAACGCGGCGCGGGGACGCTCACGCTCGCGAGCACGAACACCTACAACGGCATCACCCGCGTCGAGGCCGGGAAACTGGCGTTCACGGACGAAACCGGCTATCCGGGCGGCTCTCTTGAATTCCCCGCCGCGACGCTCATGGTACAGCCCTTCGGTACACCGCTCGTGACGGCGAAGACCCTATCGTTCCGCGACGGTTGCGGCATTCGCATTGTGGACGCGGAGCGGCTCGATCTCGCGACGTTCGGCAAGCCGCGTATGCTCGTGACGGCCACGACGCCGTTTACGTCTGTGCCGCCCATCACGTTCGTCGCGTCCGACGGCACGATTCGCGGCACGGAGAACGGTTGGGGCGGTTGGACGGTCGTGCGCTCGGCGGACGGGTGTTCGCTCCTCTTGTCGGGCAACCCCGGTACAATCGTCATTCTGCGTTAGACGCTGTGCGGTGGAGTTGCGTGGCGTACAGACGACTCCACCGCGTTACATTGGCTCGCAGACGATCTCTTCGAGCGTGTGCAACGTCGCGCCCCGGAAGACGTAGACGATCTGGTGGAGCGCCGTGCCGCGCGCGAGCGACGGGACGGACGGATCGGCACGGTACTTCGCCAG
>CAYZYQ010000127.1:0-3971 GCA_964482645.1 uncultured Lentisphaeraceae bacterium
GTTCGACGCGAAGACGCGCCAGCTCGTCGACGCCGACGTCGAGAAAATCCAGTAGCCGCCGTATACAGACAAATTCTTTCTCAACAGTATTTTGTCGTCTGTGTGTGGGAGGGGGGGGGCTTGACGGGATAAAAAAAAAAACTGATATAATCGCCGCCGTTCCGTGAATTAATGAAAGGCTCTCACATGAACGGCAGGACATGGGTTACGAAAGCGATTGCGCGCGGCGCGGTCTTCGGCGTCGCGCTCCTTTGTGGTTTTGGCGCGTCTGCGGAGGTGCGCACGTACACGTCCGAGCAGACGGTGTCCGACGCACTGTCGGACGACGACTCCGTGGTGGTGGACTGCGGCGCCGGCAAGTGGGTCACCTTCACCGGCGCGAACGCGTTCACGGGCGGCGTCGAAATTCGCTCCGGCGGCATCGTCGTCTCGAATGAAACCGCCCTCGGAACGACGGGGGCGATCGTCTGTGCGAACGGCACGGCCGTCCGTGTGTGCGTGAAATACGCCGGGACGGACCGGACGCTCAACTCGGCCATCATCGACCGCATTCAGGTGAAAGAGCCGGCGGAGGGTGAGGATACGCCGCACGTCTCGCTCCAGCTGGCCGCCGCCGGCTTGACGAACGACGTCGATTTCACCGCGCAGCCCTGTCTCTGGCTGGGGGCGCCCG
This sequence comes from uncultured Lentisphaeraceae bacterium, assembly GCA_964482645.1. Classification (GTDB taxonomy): domain Bacteria; phylum Verrucomicrobiota; class Kiritimatiellia; order RFP12; family UBA1067; genus RUG572. The sequence goes on from CAYZYQ010000127.1 coordinate 674, forward strand.
CAGGTAACCAGGTGCAGACGCTGGAAGGGACGTTTACGCCGTGCAATGACAACGTCTATCGCTTCGGCTACACGGGTTCGACCTCGCAGGAGCCACGCGGAATCTGCGTGAGGTCGCTGACGGACGCGCCTGACGGGACGCCGCGTCGCGTTCTCGTGCGTGGTACGAGCGTGATGGTGCTTGCGGGCGGATCGTACTCGGGCGGCGTCACGGTGGAAGGCCCGGCCCGTATCGCCGTCAGCGAAGGCACTGCGTTTGGTTCGGGCGTCACGAATTGCCCGTCCGATTTCGTCACCCTTCGGAACGGTGCCTGGCTACTTCTCAAGGGCGCCAGCAAAACGTATCCCGCCACGCTCGGCATCCACGTCGAGGGTACGAACTCCATCCATTCCAGCGGCGCCGACCGCACGGTCTACACGACGATGAAGGGGCCGATCACCGGCTGGGGCGAAATCCAGTTGACCGACCAGGGCGGCATCTGGTTCACGAGTGCCAGCAACACGTTCACGGGCGCGTTGCGCGTGACGAACCAGCATCTCACCTACGGCGTGGAGATTCGCATTGGCGACGGTGCGAACTGCAGCTGGGCCGGCAGTGAAATCATCCAGCCGAACTTCACCAACCATGTTTTTTCCGTCAACTGCAACTCCAACTTCACCTTGAACGCGGCGCTTTCGTCCGCAGGCGGCCGGGTCACGAAGTACGGACACGGCACGTTGACGTTCGCGCAACCGTTCACCCGCCAGCCGATCGCGTCGTGGCCAGACTGCCCCGTGTTGCGCATCGACGGCGGCGCGGTGAAACTGACCTCGCCGTGGACGGTGACGCGGGATGGTCTGATGGAACTGTCTAACGCCACGACACTGGATCTCAACGGCACGGTCGCGTCGCGTCTGCCTCTGCCTCATGGCAACGGACGTATCGTCAATGCCGGCGATGGCGTGATTTCGCTGGCCGGCACGGCAACGTCAAACGGCCTGTTCAAAGGCTTGCTGGATGGTGACGTTGCAGTCGCCGTTTCGGGAGTTCAGCCGTGGCGGCTGGGCGCGGACGTGGAGATTGCGGGATCGCTGACGGTCTCCACCGGAGCCGTCCAGGTGCTCGACGGCGTTCAGGCCAAGGGGCTTGTGGTGGGGCCGTCCGCGCGGACGCTCTTCGCGTCGAACGGAGGCGGAGGTGGACACGGACTCAAGATGGAGGCTTGGTACAACATTCCGAGCACGTACTCCTTCGAGGCGTCCATCGAACGCGCGGCGACTGTGCCGCCCGATTTCGTCGGCGACATGACGGCGTTCGGCGAGAACTTCAAGAGCGGTGAACCTACTACTGCCGAGGGGACGTCCGGTCCCTTCGCCGATTCGCTGGGCGGAACGCGGGACTGGTTCCTGGTGAAGTTCAGCGGCTACTTCACCGCTGAAACCGAGGGGGACTATGCGTTCCGTGCATATGCCGACGACGGCGTACGCATCGTCCTGGATGAAACGAACACAGTCATTTCGGCGGCGAAGGGAGACGGTGCCGTTGCTGTCGACGGGACGGCGCATCTGACGGCCGGCGTACATCCCATCACCGTCTGGTTCTGGGAGAAGACCGGATGGGAGGTTCTCAAGATCAAGATGAATGCGCCGGGCGAGACGGCTTGGCCGTTCCTGCCGACGCGCCTGCTGTCCGACTGGAACGGTCGCCACACCGACCTCGGGCCGGTGACGGGTTCGGGTTCGTTGGGGCTTGTCGGCGTGGGAGCGGCTTGGCCGGAGGCGTTGGACCTGGCTGGCTTTTCGGGGAGGCTGTTGGCGAACGAATGCACGGCCTCGTCCGACTGCGGCCGTGTCGCCCCCTGTTCATCGTTCATCTACTTTGGCAATGCATGGAGTCCAATCGGCGCAAACTGGACGACGAAGGATCGGGCGATGTTGGTGATGCAATCTTCGGGCGCGACGGTTGAACTGGTAGGCGAGGCCGAGGCCAACGCCATCGGTTCGTTGAACTCCGCGGTGCCGCTGGACGTGTCGCATCCCTTCGTGTTCTCCTTCGACTATTCGATTCACAAACCATGGAAGAGTGAGTCGGAGCTTGGCGATGGCTTCAGTCTCGTCCTCCACGATGGCACGAAAGGTACCAACAACGGTTTTTCCTACAGCGAAGATCCGAATGCCGCCCGCATTGGCGATCCGAGCGCCTACGGCGTCCAGTTCTACTTGATGTCGTCGAAAAGCATTGCGGCGTGGGTGCGGGAGACGAAGCGCGTGGGCGATCCGGTGACGAACACAACCGCGTTCGTGATGAAGAAGCTTCGCAACGACCCGATGCACGTCGAGATGCGCTGGGATCTGACAAACCTCGTCATACGCCTCGAAAAGGGCGCGGACGTCTGGGCGATGACGAACGAACTGGCGAAGACCGAACTGCCGGAGCGTTTCAAGAACGGCGCCTACCTCGGCGTGTGGGGCAAGTGCGGCGGTTGGTACACAAGTATGCGGCTGGAGAACGTCAATGTTGAGATGGCGGATGCCGAAGACACGGGCGCATCGTCGTTCAACGGTGTTCTTGGCGTGACGAACGGCGTGTCCACGCTCGTCGTGGACGCGGGCATTTCGGCCGCGATTCCGGCCGCGCTGGACGTCGTAGGCGCGGGCCGCCTTTCCGTGCCGGAGGGGCAGACGGTTGCGCTGACGTCGTCCGTCTGGACGTTCGACCTCGCGAATCCCGAATCCCTGTTGACCCTCGTCGGGGCGTTCACGTTCACGAACGCGACGCCGAAGCAGCCGATCACGTTCACGAACGCGACGCCGAAGCAGCCGATCACGGTCGAGTTGAAGGGCGAGCCGCCGCCGCGCACCCGTGTGCTGGCGGATTTGACCGGCGTCTCCGAGGGTGCGGCCGATAAGCTGGAGTTCCATCCGGGCGAGGGCTATCCCGGATCGTACCGCCTTGACTACCGCAACGGCCGGCTCTCGATTTCAAACGCGCGCGGGACCATGCTGATTTTCCGCTGATTCCGTGCGTTGGAGGTTCCCCAATTTTTCGGGCAAGAAAATCGCCGAACCCCTATAAACAAAGGGCGACGTTGCGGTTTTCACGTTGCGCCAAGTGAAAATTCGGCTGCGAGAACGCGGAGCGCGTTTCCGTCTTCTTGGCGCGGCTCAATTTCGTGCATGTCGTCATCCACGTAGAGCCGCGCCTCGCCCGGTACGGGCGTCTCCCAGTTGGCTTTTAACGCGATGGTTACGTCGGTTTGCTCCTTCCCAGTTGGCTTTTAACGCGATGGTTACGTCGGTTTGCTCCTTCCCAGTTGGCT
>CAYZYQ010000127.1:4071-5504 GCA_964482645.1 uncultured Lentisphaeraceae bacterium
TTTGATGCGATGGGTATATTGGTTTGCTCCTTTGTTCCGGATTTTTCGGGGTAAAGGAGGTTTGTCGCGCACGGATGTCTTCTGAAAAGCGGAGTTGAAGTCAATGGCGCATTTACCCGTCAATCCGTGCGGACGAGTTGAGCCGACCGTGAAGCTTAGATTACGTTACGGACGAGTTGAGCCGACTGTGAAAATTAGATTACGTTGCGGACGAATCCATTTCCGAATCCTAAGCCTCCAGTTTATAGCCAATTCACGTAGTTTATCCAAATATCATAGTCAATTTCAGTAGTTTCACGGTTGTTTTCGCGTTTCAAATGGAGGCTCCACCCGTTCCATTTTCTCCGTTCCGTTTTGTAGGATTACGTTGCGGACGAAATTGTCGTGCGGCGGAATGACGTTGTGGAGGGAAAGCATTTCAGGGGGCTTCAATTTTTTTGGGTGGAGGATAGGGCGTTTTTGTGTTTAGCGGTCGGGCTGGTTACGGTCGGATTGATTGGCGGTCAAGTCGGTTGGTGGTCAAACCTGTTGGCGGTCGAGCCGGTAGGCGATCGAGCTGGTTGGCGGTCAAACCTGTTGGTGATCAGGCCGGTTGGCAGCTGGGCTGGTTGCGGTCAAGTCGGTTGGCGGTTGGACAAGCTTTCTGTTTTACAGGCGTCTGCAATTCGTCCGCAACGTAATCTCACAAAACACAGGAGATAGATTTATCCACAAATTTACAACTGAAAACGTAGAAATACATCGTGTCTGCAACTGATAGGAATTCGTCCGCAACATAATCTCACATTCCCGTTGCAGTCGAACGACACGTTTGGTAGAATGGACGCCATGACGATTGAACGTCCACTTTCATTGTCCAAAAAGCTCCTCCATCATTCGAGAAGCCCCGGTCGGGAAGCGCGGGTTTTCGACATTCACGACGCCCCGACTTCCGATGAAAAGAGGCTTTCGGCCAGAAGAAACGGGAGATTCAGAAAACCGTGGCACGAGATTCCGAGAGAACCCGCTCTGCGTGGGATCTGTTCTGCCTGTTCTGAGGGAGCGGGTTGTCCTGAAATTGAAACGGCAAAGGAAACGGAGGTAGCATGAAAAACATCGACACGGCGAAACACGGCACGGCGGAATGGCCGGCGAAGGAACGCCTAGAGGCAGACTGCACGACAGAGGGCAGCGCGACGACGGGACGATCGGAGGCGGAGTGTCCGGCGGAGGGCGGCGCGGCGATGGGATGTTCGAAAATGGAACGTCCGGAGGCAGCGCGCACGGCGGAGGGCAGCACGACGACAGTCCGTCCGGAAATGGGACGTTCGGTGGAAGGAAGGGCGACGACGGATCGTCCGGGGGTGCGTGTCGCGGCGGCGGAAAGCCTGACGCCGGCGGCCGAGGCGCAGCGGGCGTGGCTGGAGAAGTACGAGCCGGTCGAACGCGCGATC
>CAYZYQ010000128.1:0-5316 GCA_964482645.1 uncultured Lentisphaeraceae bacterium
AGTCGAAGAGCTGGCGGCGGACGCAGACGTTCGGGATCTTGAAAACCGTCTGCCCGCGCCGCCGCCCCTGCATCGAGACGATGCCGTAGTAGTGGAAGAGCGAGTGGAAGTTCGCGAGGTCGGAAATCTTGTCGGCGGGGAAGCTCTCGACGAGATCGAACGAGATCTCGCCCGTCGCCGCGAGCTGCTCTGTGACAGGCAGGACGCCCTCGGCGACGGCGGAAATCGCACTGGCCGTGGCATCGGCGGGCGCCGCACTGACGCCGCCGCACTGACGACGCTGGATGTCGGCGATGATTTTCAGTTTCTCGTAGTCCGTCTTGATGTTGACGTCCACCATGTTCTCCGGTGGCTCGCCCTTCGCGACGAGCGCCTTCAGGTAGTAGAGCGCCATGTCGCTGTTGAACACGCACTCCTTCCCGATCTGCGCCGTCGAGAAGCAGTAGCCGTCGTACCACGGCTTGATGGACTTCACGATCTCGGCCGGGTCGCCCTCCGTAAAACCGCCCATCCCCTTGAAGTCGGAATACATCTTCACGACCTCGGCCTCGGAGAAGCCGGCCATCGCGTTGAACTCCTCGTCCTGCGTGAGGTTGGCGGCGATGTTGAACCCGCTCGTGAGGTCGTCCATCGTCACGGGCGAGACGCCCGTCATGAAGATGCGCGAGCACCCGCCCTTGAAGGACTTGAACCAACTGCGGTAGAACCCCGCCCCGTGCGTGACGGCGCGGTAGTCCGCGTTCGCCTCGCTGCGCAGCATCGTGTTCGTGAAGTTGTCATACTCATCGATAATCAGGTACAGCGGCATCCCGCCAACGCGGGAGCACTGCTCGGCGAGGGACTCGAACTTCGCACGTGGGGACAGGGCACGGAAGTCCGCGTCATCCCGAACGTTCGGGAAAAGACTCCGGTAGTCGTAGAGAAACTCGTCGAGGCGTACGTTCATGTACTCGTTGAACTCCTCCTCGACCGACTTCATCCCCCCGGCGCCGACCCGAGAGAAATCGAGTACAAGGACGCAATACCGGTTCGCGTTCTCCGTCGGATTCTCGCCGATGTCAAGTCCGCCAAACCACTTCTGGAAGTACGCCTTCTCGTTGACATTGTAGTAGCGGCGCAACGTCTCAACGAAGAGGGACTTGCCCATGCGCCGGGGCCGCACGAAGAAGACGAACCGGTCGCGCTCCTCCATCTTGCGGATGTAGGCCGTCTTGTCGACATAGTAGTAGCCCTCTTCGCGGATGGTCTTGAAGTCCTTGATGCCGTAGGGAATTTTGAGTGTCTTCGCCATGCTCGTCATTCTACCATCCCATCCCATCCGCGTCAACAAAGCGCGCTGAACGTTGACATCGGATGGGATGATTTGGGGAATGCCCTAGCGGAGGATGATTGTCAGGCCGGAAGAGGCGGATGCCTGGAGGGTCTTGCCGTACGACGAAATGCGGAACTTCACGACACGCCCCACGTTCGTCCACTTTTCAAGATTCGCCTCGCCGTCAAAGCCGCCATCCGCCGTGACCAACGACACCCAGCCCGCGTCCTGCGTCTTGCGCGTCCAGTCGACGACGACGTTCGCCGCGATGTGGAACCGCCCCGACGTGGCAATGCGCGGGAACGTCGTGGCGTCCGTGACGGACAGCGTGGCCCCCGCCGCCAGCCCCACCGACCCCGCGCCCGTGACCGTCGCCGCGAACGCATCGTCGAACGTCTGCATCGACAGCGTCGCGCAGGGGGCGACGTTGATCGTCCCCGTGCCGGCAACGGACACCACCGTCTCGTCAGACCGCACGTCCAGCACCGCGTCTGCCGCCACCGTGACGGACGGGTTACGCGGCAGCACGGCAACGGCCGTCTGCGCGTCCACCGCCCGCGTATCGCCGCACGCGGCGTCGTACTGTTCGACGAGCCGGCGAATTTCGCTCGCCGACAGCGTCGTGTCGTAGATCCGCACGTCGTCGACGAGTCCGCGGAAATTCTGCGCACCCGCCGCGTTCGACCCGATCACGAAGTCCTTGGCTTCCAGATTCATGTTGAACCTCTCCGCCTTGCCCACGAGACGTCCGTCGCAATAGATCCACGCGCGGTTGCTGTTATCCATACTTTCTGCATACACGATGGCCGCCACAATCCAGCGCCGGCGATCGGCGGCGTTCTCCACATCGGCCGCGCCTGACCGTCCCCAACCCGATCCGCTGCCAACAACAGCACTGCCCACCGTGGGACGGACCGAATTTACTCTTCCCGCATCCGTGCCGAACTTGAAAATTCCACCCTCCCACCATTTATCAGGATTGCCCCATGCGACAATGGTTGTCAAAGAATCTTGTTGCACCGTGTCGGGACGGTAGCGCACGACGACCGTGAAGTCCTTGGGCTTGCCCGTCGGAATCACGGCGGGGAACGTCTCGGCCGCAAGCTTGAAGAAGCCGTTCGTGGACGTGAACCGCGCGGCCTTGCCGCAAATGAAGTCGCCCGCTTCCAACGGCGCGAGCGCACGTTCGTCCGCCGCCACCAGATTGAGCGCCGCGTCCGTGGCCGCCCCCGGATTCGCGTCGTCGTCGAACGTCCAATGCGCCACAGGCGTCGGCAAGGACGGCAGCACGCCGGCAACCGCCACCGCGCCCGCGCATTCGGCCGCTACTTCCTCGGCTGTCAGCGCATAGTTGAACACCTGGCACTCGTCCATGTCGCCCGCATACGTCTTGTTGTTGATGCAGCCATGCCCCAGACGGAACGACGTCATGCGCGGCACGTCGAGCGCCGCGCCCGTCGTCGTCGAGCCAACCGAAGCGCCGTCGATGTACACGGTCTTGCGCCGGACGGCCCCGTCGTAGACGACCGCGACGTGATGCCATGCCCCATCCGCCATCTCCGGCACCGACACCTCGAAATCTTCGCTGTAGTTCGAGAATTTCAATCTCGTCGCGGAGGCAAAACGCAGATAGGACAGACGACGGTCTTTCCCCTCGCCCCAGCAGAAAATCGGCGCTTCGTTCGCGCAGGTCTCGGCCGTCGGACGAACCCAGACGGAGACGGAATAGGAGCCGTTGCCGACCGGCCACGTGGACGGGAACGGGTTGCCATCCGAAGACAGATAGCCCTCGCCGTCAAAACGCGCCGCCGAACCGGACACGCCGTCCGCCACCCACGTCGGGCCACCTGCCGCACCACGTCCCGCCAACGCGAACACGGACGGGCTTTCGTCAAAACCAATCGACGACAGGTCTTTCTCGAACGCATACCGCGCCACAAGGCCGCGCCGCGCCAAAGGCCGGCGCAGACGCAACACGCCCGCGTCCACGACGACGTTCGTCACGCTCTCGGCGCGACCGCCCAGTTCCTGCACGAAATTCGTTCCCGTCTTGACGAACGTCGTATCCGCGCCGCGCAGGTTCGACGTATAGGAGGCAAACGTGTTCGTCCCCTCGCCGACTTTCAAAACGGAACCTGGCCACGGCATCTCGACGCCGCCCCTCACACCGTCGCCCGACAACGCGGCCAAGTCCAACTTCTCCTTGTAGATCGTCGTCGTGCCGCTGTCGCGTACAACAAGCGACGGCACGGGCGCGAACGCGGCAAGACCGTCGCGGTAGAGCGTGGCGACGTCGTTGGACGTCGCCGCGTAGGCGGCCACGAACAGATCGTCCATCAGCCCCGTGTAGGGGTTCGCGCCATTGTCCACCCATCCGCCATGGATGGCGCCGATGTAGAAGTTCTGGTTCGGATCGATATAACGGGCCGTTCGAGTCCCCTCCTTCACGGGCACACCGTCGTAGTAGACCGCAAAGCGCACATCTCCATCGTAGGTCACCGCGATATGATGCCAATTGCCGTCCATCGGATTCGTCGGCGTGGCGATGAACCAATTATAGTTCCACGTCGTGAACATCAGCGTTTCCGTCTCGCTACTGCCGACGTTGAGACGCAGCGCGGCGGCCTCGCCATCCTGGTTCGTTCCCCAGAAGAAAATCTTGGCCAATGGGTCACAGGCGGCATCGGGCTTGATCCAGAACGCGACGGTGTACGGGCGGTTCATGGCGTTGCCCGCGAAAAGCGGATCGAATCCCGCCCGCGCGTCGGGACCCTTGAAGTACTGCCCATCGACGAATTTGAGCACGTGGCCGCGTTCGGAGTCCTCCACGACTTCCGGCATCCCCTTCGGCGCCAAAAGGCGTTCGCCGTAGCCAACGAGATCGGCCGTCGGACGGGTGGGATTGTCGAACGTCCAGCGAACGACGGTGAGCGTGTTGGAGACGAGCGCGTCCGCGCGCACGGTCTCCAGCGTCCCGCCGATCGGGAGGCCATACAGCAACCGCGTCCGCTCGTCAATGAAGTCGAGCCGCCCGCCGTTGGCGAAAATCGGAATCGGCAATTCCTCGAACGCCGAACCAGACGTTGACGTTCCATCCACCGTCACGGCCGTATCATGGAAATCGATTCGGCAATTGCTCGCACGTCCAGCGTCGCGACCGGACGAAACGCGAAGACCACTCAGCCCCAGTTCCCGCCGCCTGTTTTCAAACAACCCACCGCCTTGAATCGCCACGTCCAAATTCACGTCCGCGCTCGTTTCCGCGATTTCCACAGCCCCCTTTTGGACGTTCAGTTTCCCAGTAAAATTCGTCTTCAAATTAAACGCGAGCGATCCCGGACCATGCTTGACGATTCCTGCATCCCATCCTGTTTTCCGAAGATCCACGTTCAACACGAGACGCGAGGTTTCCATACAATGGACATTTACACCCCAGCCGGAAAGTCCCATCGTGCAGTTGGACGCCGATACCCACGTCACCTCGGAAAGCACATTCGTCTTGTAGACGTGCGTGGCAATGTCGCTGCCCACAACCACGTCAATGTCCTGCGTGACGACTAAACCGTGCGGATAGTCCGCGAAGTTGTAGGTTAGTTTCTCCCCCGGCTGCGGCCCCACGGTCTTGGGGTCGCCAAGGATCGTGGGCATCGTGTTGTTGGTCGGCGCATTCGCCCAGTTTTCCGCCGTCGACCACAGGTGGTTGCTGGCCGCGCCCGTCCAGTGAAAGTCGGCCGCGCGCACCGTGCCGACGGCGGCAAGGCAAAGCGCGGCGAGAAGAGAAACGCCCGATGTTATCGGCTCTCTGAATCTATTTTTTTTTATCCCTTTCATGGCGGCAAACTCCTTTTTAAGGGTCATGGAATGTCTGGTGTGAATGCTGAAGAACGTCCGTTCAATCCGAAACGCGGTCACGCGCGAACGTCGTCCGATGCGCGATGAAGACAAGCAGGGCGGCGAGCAGGGCGAAGACCGCGAGGGACGCCATGCTCGTCCGATACGAAAAC
>CAYZYQ010000129.1:0-5312 GCA_964482645.1 uncultured Lentisphaeraceae bacterium
CCGAACGCCTGTAGCCGCGCCACGCGACATTGCAATTTTCGAACCCTCCCAAGGCAGTGGGGTGGTTGACAAGAAAAAAAAATGGCTATAATTGCTTCATGAATTTCTGATTGTGTCGACGGGGCGGTTCCGCCGGGACGGTCGGGGAAAGGAAACGTTCATGAAGGCAACAAGGTGGAATGGAAGAAAGGCTGTGCGTGATATGCAGACGCACGGTCTTGGTGTACGGTTTGGTGCGTTTGCGGGCGTCTGCGCCGCTCTGGGCGTGGCGGCGGCCGACGTGGCCGCGCCAAACGTGACGACGGTGGGCTACATCAACGGGACGATGAACGTCGTCGTCGAAACGGTGGCGGGCGTCAGTCATGAAATCGCGATGAAGGGCGCGTCCGACGCGGACTACACTGTCGTGAATTTCAAGCGCGAGAATTTCGACTCGAACAACATCAGACGCTCGTGCTACTACCTGTCGACGAACTACTTGGGCGTGGCGGCGTTTCGCATCCGTGCCGTCGCGGATGGTGTGGCTTCGGCATGGGTGGATTGCGGAACGCACAAAGCCACGTTGAACGTGACGGGAACATTGGTTGGTACGGACGGCGTCCCGAATCGCGAACGATCGGTCGCCGTGGACGGTCGCGTGGCCACGTTTATCGACGGCACGGGTAACAGTGGAAACGACAAATGGGTGGGCTATCTCTACGATTCTGATGTCGCCATCAAGGCCGTCCGTTTTCTGCCGCGTCTCGACCATAGCGCATTGGCGTCGCGCTATCGGGACAGTCTGTTCCAAGCGGCGAGTGACGTGAGTTTCTCCGACGCGACGAACATCTATCAGGTTGCGTCGAACTACGCCGATCTCTCGACGATTGCGGAGGCCACGTTCGATCCACCCGTTCGCGCCCGCGTGTTCCGGCATTGGAAGGAGAAGGGCGGCTTCGAACAGACGGCCGAACTGGAGTTCATTCCGGCGGAGATGCCGCTCAAGCCCGCGTTGTCGATCACGTTCAGCGATGTCACGAACTTTTTCCCCGTTCTGTCCGTCACGTTTCCCGACCGCCTCTTCTGTTCGTCGTTCCGTATCGAACGCGCCGGCCGGAAGACGGGTCCGTGGACGCCGTTGACGGAGGCATGGACGGACGCGGCGGCGGCCGCGCCGGTCACGGACCAGACGGATCTCTACGTGGGTGTGCCCGTCTACTACCGCGTGGCGGCCGTCACGCAGCATCCTGATTGGGCGGATGAAACGGTCTACTCCGAACCAACCGTCTACGTCCGCGCCCGGCGTCTGGAACGCGCGTGGACGGACGAGACGCAACTTCTCGACGGCTGTTCGGTGATGAAGCAGACGAACGGCACCGTGATTGCAGAGACTGGGCGCAAGTTTGAACGTGCGTTCGACGGAAACGCGGGGACGTTCCCAGATGCGACAAAGGCCAACAACTGGAGCGGCCCGGTGGGGATCGATTTCGGGCAGAAAGCTTGGGTGAACGGTTTCGGCTACATCTGTCGTAACGACAATGGGTGTTATTCGCGCGTGCAGTATGCCGCACTCTACTGTGCATCCGGCGAGGATTCCGAACTTCACGACAAAGTGGCGTGTTCGGCGAACCCGACGCGCTACTCGCAGGACACGACGTTCTACTACCAACCGGGCACGAACTGTCCGTCCGACGGCGCCCGTTGCTGGTTTCTCTATGCGAACAGGGAGGAGGGCGATTGGGGGCGTTTCTACGGCAACGTGGCGGAGCTCATGTTTTTTGGCTGGACGCAGGCCGACATCGATGCGGCGCCCGTGCTGGGACAGCCGTCTGCCCCCGTGTGTACACGGCAGGGGGCGTCCGTGGCGTTGAGCTGGCGGGCGGTGTCGCACGCGACGTCCTACACCGTCCAGCGGCGAGAACGTGGTACGGACGCATGGACGACGTGCGCGGCGAACTTGCAAGAGCCGGCCTATGTGGACGACATGGGCGACGTGACGGTGGCGGCGGCTGTTTTCGAGTATCGCGTGGTGGCCGACGGCGGCGAACTTGGGACGGACGTATCGGATGAAACGGCGTTCTTCTACTATCAGCCGGGGCGTGGAACGGGTCTGCGCGGCGCGGCTTGGTGGCCGTATGCGCGGACGTCTACGGCGATGGAACAGCTGGCGAACGTGTCGGCACGGGGCGCGGAGGCGGTCGATTTGTCCGTGCCGGCGGGGACGGAACTCGCGCCGGGCGTGACGGACGGCGTGAAGTTTGTGTGGACGGGCAAGCTCATCTGTCCGATGACGGGAAACTACACGCTCACGCTCGACGCGGATGGCGGCGGTTGCGTGCGTGTGGACGGCATCGACACGGTGAACGACGCCACGGTGGCGCCCAGCGGCGTGTTCACGCTGACGGCGGGCGAACACACGATCCGCGTGGAATACCTCTGCACGAAGACGACGGACGTTCGCACGTGCCGTCTCGTCTGGTCGTCGGGTTCGATGTCCGAGGAAGTGGTGCCCGCGTCGCAACTCGTACCGGATGAGGAGATGGCGCGTCCGGTAGTCGACGGTTGGGATCTCGACGTACTCGGACAAGATCGCTGCAATTTCACGGAGGCCATGGGCGGCGGCGTCTACAAGTTTACGTCGGGACAGAGGACCTGGACGTCACTCACGTCGGGCAACTACCAGTTCATGAGCCAGCCTTGGACGGGCGGGTTCGATTTTTCGGCCACGGTGAAAGCGACGGGCTACGGCCATATCGGGCTGATGGTTCGCGATGCCGAAGGCCATGCCTACTACCCCTACGCGCGGAACGAGTGGAATACAACGCATACTGGCGTGAAGGCCATTCCGTCGGACGCGACGGATGTGAAGGAGTTTGCCGATTCGACGAAGATTTCAAGCGACGTGCGTCCCGTCCATTTGCGTCTGACGCGGACGGGGCCGTCATTCACGCTCTACACGCGGGAGAATGCGGCGGACGAGTGGGTTGAGAAAAACACATGGACGGATGCCGGGTTTGCGCGGACGACGTGGGTGGGCATTGCCACGACGGGATGGAGCGGCAGCTTGTTCACCGCCGAGGCGTCAAACATCGTCCTCAAGCCCGGTCGCCAGCCGCTCACAATCATCCTCCGCTAGTGCCGTTGAGCCGCGTGTACACGTTTTGCTATACTGGCGGCATGAAGAACGTCATAACAGGAAAACGAGAGATGAAAAATCGATGGGCATGGGTGTTGTGCGGCGCCCCGTTGATGGTCGCGGCGGAAACGGCCGTTCTTTGGCCGGCGGCGGATACGGCGATGCGCGCGCAGCAAGATTCCAAACTGGCGTTTGCATCGGATGGCGCGGCCGTCGTTGAAACGGGCGTGAAAGCCGACTGGCCGGGGATGCGGCTTGATTTCACGGGTGGCGAACGCGATCTCTCCGCCTACGGCAGTCTGACGTTCGCCGTCAGCAACACGCTCGACACGGCGCAGGTCGTCCATGTGAGCGTGAAGGGGCGGACGCATCAGGGGCAAAGTCCGGGCGGTAGCATCGCCCTCGAACCCCATGCGGCGGGGCTGTTGCGCATCAACGTCCACAACATGCCGTGGACGTTGGATGCGCCGCTCGCGCTCGCAGGGATGCGTGGGTATCCGTCGGCGCAGGGGGCGTCGACATTCGACATCCGGCGGACGCATTCGATTCACATCTTCCTGAATCGGAACGGTCGGCGTGGCGGATTCAGCGTCTCCCGCGTGACGGCCGATGGCACGGGCGTGCGGCAGAAGGTTTTGTCGGCGGCGTCCTTCCTGCCGTTCGTGGACAAGTTCGGTCAGTTCAAGCACGACGATTGGCCGGGCAAGGTTCATTCCGACGAGGAACTGGCGCAGACGCGCATCCGCGAAGACGCTTGGCTGGCGGAACATGCGGAACGCCCGATTCCCGATGCTGACGAATACGGCGGCTGGAAGGGCGGTCCGCAGTTGGCGGCCACGGGCTTCTTCCGTACGGAGAAGGTGAACGGCACGTGGTGGCTTGTCGATCCGGCGGGGCGGCTCTTCTTCTCGCATGGCGTGGACTGCGTACGCATCGGCGGCGAGACGGGTGTCGGTTTTCGTGAAAAGTATTTCGAGTGGATTCCTGCAAAGTCGGATCCCGATTTTGGCGGCTTTCTCCAAACCTTCAACTGGCCGGGATCGCATGGCTTCTACAAGGATCCGGCGCATCTGCCTTATACGGCGTTCAGTTTCGCCAAGGCCAATGTCCTGCGCAAATATGGTCGCGACTGGTACGCGCTTTCGTGTGAACGGGCGCATCGCCGCATCCATGCGTGGGGCTTGAACACGGTGGCGAACTGGAGCGATCCAACCGTCTATCGTCTGGCGCGGACGCCCTACACGGCCACGTTTGGAACGAGCGGCCCCGTCATCGACGGTTCGTCTGGCTGGTGGGGTAAGTTGCGCGATCCGTTCGCGCCCGAATTTATCGCCAACGTTCGCCGCAGCGCGGCGGACGAGGCGAAGCGGACGGGGACGGATCCGTGGTGCATCGGCTGGTTTGTGGACAACGAACTGAGCTGGGGCGGCGACGCGCGCGACCTCGCGCGGGCCGTGTTGCGCTCGCCCGCCACGCAGCCGGCGAAGACTGCATTCAAGGACTGGTTGTCCCGGAAGTACGGTTCGGTCGAAAAACTTGACGCGGCTTGGGGCACGAAGTTTGGGACGTGGAACGGCTTTCTGTCCGCGACGAACGCTGTGGACGAGACACGTGCGGGGGCGGATCTCGAAGCGCTCCACCGCGAACTCGTGGCGCAGTACTTCCGCACGATTCGCGACGCGATCAAGGCCGTTGCCCCCAACCGCCTCTACCTCGGTTCGCGTATCGCGTGGGGCGCGGACGTCATCTATGAGGAAAGTGCGCGCTACTGCGACGTGGTGAGTGTGAACATCTACAATCGCCAGCCGATCCGCGACTTGCCGGCGGGCGCCGTCGACAAGCCGATGATCAACGGCGAGTTCCACTTCGGGGCGCTTGATCGCGGTCTCTTCCACACGGGACTTGTTGGTACACGCGACCAGGCGGAACGCGCCCAGTGCTACCGCGATTTCGTGAACGCCTGTCTCGATCATCCGCGTTTCGTGGGGACGCACTGGTTCCAGTGGCAGGATCAGGCATTGACGGGGCGTACGTTGGACGGCGAGAACTACCAGATCGGTTTTCTGACGGTCACGGACACGCCCTATCCCGAACTCGTCCAGGCCGCCCGCGACGTCGCCGCCACGATGTACGTCCGCCGCGCGAAACGCGCCGCGAAATAGGTACGCGAACGTGTTTTCGGCATCGGGATTTGCGG
>CAYZYQ010000130.1:0-5130 GCA_964482645.1 uncultured Lentisphaeraceae bacterium
TGCGGGTGCGCGGAAGTGCATCTTGCGCAGTTGATGACGCCGCCGGACGCCTTTGCCTACACGGCCGAACAACAGGCGATTCTCGTGGAGGCCCTGATGGCGAAACCCGTCGCCCAGGCCGGCGCCACGCGGTGCGTCCATCTTTTCGCGGCCTATTGGCGTCTGCGTGTCCGCACGGCGGATGAAACGACGTACGCGCCGGAGACGGCGTCGCGAGCGGAGCGTTTCGCGAACCCACCCGCCTCGGCACGGATTCTCCCGCTCGTCCACGGCCGCGCGAACGATCTCCCGAAAGCCGATGCGGAGATGGCGGCGTTGAAGGCCGCCGGGTTCGGCGGGTTTGGCGGGAATGTGAATTTCGACAAGTACCTTGACGATCCGGCGAGTTGGCGGACGTTCCGCCACACGGTTGAAAAGGCCCATGCGCTCGGCATGAGCCTCTGGCTCTACGACGAAAAGGGCTATCCCAGTGCGACGGCGGGCGGCAAGACGCTTGAAGACCATCCCGAATGGCAGGCGCGGGCGTACCTCGTCGCCGTCACGAATGTGCCCATGGGCAGTACGGCCCTTCCGCCCGCGCCGCCCGGCCGGCCCGTCGCGACGATTCGTCGCCCGTCGGCGGACGGCGCGTCGCAGACGGTCTACGTGGTGACGGACGATTTCATCCACGAAGGCACGCACATCTCCGTGTCCGTAAGCCATTACAAATACGCCTATCCGAATCTGCTGATGGCGGAACCCACGGCTCGCTTCATCGAGCTCACCCACGACGCCTACAAGCGCGAACTCGGGCCGGCGCTCGCCTATTTCACCTCGACGTTCACGGACGAACCGTCGCTCATGACGCATTGGATGAAGCCCATGCCGTACGTCTGTCTGCCCGTCAGCGACGAACTGCTGGCGGCCTATCGGACGGTCGCCGGCCATCCGCTCGCCGAGGACGTTCCCGACCTCGTGGCGGGCGAACCCGTCGGCGCCGTCGCCGCAAAACGCCATCGGTTCTGGTCGATGGTGGGCGACCGCGTGGCGCGGAACTATACGGGGCAGTTGACGCGCTGGGCGACGGAGAACGGACTGCTCTCCGGCGGGCATCTCCTGTGCGAGGAGGGGCTTGTTGCCCATGTGTCGTTGTACGGCGATTTCTTCAAAGTTCTGCGCGGCCTTTCGGCGCCGAGCTGCGACCTCTTGACGAGCGTTCCCGCGCGTGTGCCGTGGATCACGCCGCTTCTCGTGGGCAGCGCGGGTGAGTTGAACGGGGCGCGGCGCGTGATGAGCGAGGCGAGCGACCACGGCGAGAAGTATCGTCCGAAAGGGGATTCCCGTCCCGTCTACCAGGTGAGTGTCCGCGAGGTCGTCGGGGCGCTCAACCGCCAGATCTGGGGCGGCGTGAACACGTTTACGAGCTACTACCGCTGGCAGCCGTTCTCAACGGCGGAGAAACGCGCGATCAATGCGGAAATTGGTCGGGCGATCACGCTTCTGTCGGAAGGGCGTTCCGCCGCCGAAATCGCGCTCCTCTATCCGGCTGATGCGTTGCAGGTCGGCTTCGAGCCGCGTCTGAAAGGCGCCGGTGGACGCGGTGCGCAGCGGACGGCGGGGTTCGTCTCGACGGCGGGCAACGCGCTTTTCCATGCAAACCGTACGTTCATGTTTGTGGATGCGGACACGTTGGCCGCCGCGACGGTGGTGGACGGACAGCTCGTCTCTGGGCCGTTGCGCTGGCGGACGGTCGTGCTGCCGGGCGTGACGACGCTGGCGCGGGACGCGGTGCGCAAGCTGGATGCGTTTCGTCGGGCGGGCGGTCTCGTCATCGCGCTGGGGGATCGTCCCGTCAATTCCACGACGGCGTTTCCGGACGACGAGGTGGCACGTCTGACGGCGGACTGGACGTTTCTGTCCGACGACCAGGCGGGATGGTTGGCCGACTTCTTGGACGTTGCGCATCCGCCCGTCCTGCGCGTCGTGGCCGGCGAAACGGGGGTGTTGCGAACCGCGCATCGGCGTACGGCGCAGGGAGACGTCTTTTTCGTGCTGAACGATTCCGGAGCGACGTGGAGCGGTGCCGTGGCGCTCGATGGCTCACCCGACGTGACGGTGTGGAATCCGCGCGTCGGCCTTTCATCGTCCGCGTCGGGTGCGGCCGTGCCGCTTGATTTGCCGCCGTACGGCGCCCTGTTGTTGACGACGCCGACGCCTGTGACGGGACGTGTTGCACCACTCGCGCACGGCGCGTTCAAACCTCGGCTCGTGCCGTTTACCGTCGCGCCGCAGGAGGTCACGCTCAGCAAGGGCACGTTCGTCTCCGGTACGGCGACGCCGGGCGCGGAGGGGTGGTATCGCGTGGATACGACGCTGACGAAAGGGGACGTGGACACGTTCGCGTTTCTGCAGCGACGGTATGATCGTGCGCCGTTTTCTGCGCGGGCGAAAGGCGTTGGCTTCTCCGTACGCGTCCCCGCGTCGACGGGTGGACAGGCGATGTACGGCGTTTTCCTGCGGACGCGGGATGGGACGCTTTGGTATGCGCGAGGCGGTGTGTCCCTTTCGGAGAAAGGCACGACGGAGGTGTCGGCGGCGTTCAATGCGTTCGGCGTCCATGGCAAGGGCGGCACGGCGGGGCGGCTCGATCCGCGCGAAATCGTCCAGATCAATTTCGGCTACGGGGGGTATTTCGGTCGTGCGGGCGAGAAAGTCGTCTTCGAGGTCTCCGCCCCCCGTTCGTTGGAACTCTGAAGCCGCCTCATAGCCCCGGTGCCGACGAAATCGAATGGAGGTGATAAAAAATTTTTTTGAAGGGGGCGGATGAACGGGGCGTTGGATGGGTGATAACGAGATGTTTTAGGCGGTTTGTTGGTGCAAAGCAGCTGTTATAAGGCTGTTGATAAAAATGCAAAAAACATAGTTCGCATACTTGACGGGGGGGGGGGGGGTATTTTGTAAAATATGCGCCGTTCTTTTTGGGCAAGAAGGATTCATTAGGATTCGCCCGTCGGGTTGCCATGGTGACGGCCCGTCGGAGGGAGTGGGTTCTTCGTCCCAGAGAGTGAGGAAAAAGAGTGAAAATACGTAAGTTGTTGGCAGCGGCCTTCGGGTGTTTTGCGCTGCTTTTTGGGACAACTGCGGCACACGCCGCAGAGACGACGACCGTCGCCAAGATTGGCGAAACGCCGTATTCGTCGTTGAACGAGGCACTCAACGCGGCGGTCGCGGCGAACGACGGAACGCCTGTCGAGATTCTGCGCGACATCACGTTCGCGCCGGGCGACACGTGGACGCCTGTTACTTTCTCTGCCCATGCGACACTCGTGGTGAATGGCAACGGCAAGACGATTACGGGAATTCCGGGTATGTTGCTCGATGTTTACGCCGCTGGTGGCGGCGCTCAGACGTTGCGGATGCGCGAATTGACATTCAAGGATGCGAAGGTCGAAAACGCCGGTAGCCGGTATGGTGCGGGCCATGAGGCCAACCAGCATGTTTCAGTCATTCTAGGCTATGGCGGGAATGTGAGCGAACTGACGTTCGAGAAGGTCACAGTTGACCATGCGACGGTGACGGGCGATGAGTACGCGGCCGCGTTCGTTGCATTCGCGACATTGGATTCGGACGACAGCGTGGTGTCGTTCACGGACTGCAAGGTCTTGAATTCGACGATTACGGGCGGCGGTTCGGTGGGTGCGCTGATGGGCCACGCGAACGCCAATACGGTCGGCAAGGTGGTCGTGTCGGGCGAGGCTACGGAGATTCGCAACAACACGATTGTCAGCAACGAGGCGGATGCATCGAAAGTCAAGGCCGGCGCGGTGTTCGGCTCGGTTGGCAATGCGCCCACGTTCGTTTCAGCGAATGTCAGAGGTAACAATGTGACGTCCAGTGGCAATCCCATCACGACGGTCTACGGTCGTCAGGCTTCGGTGGGTGGCCGCCTCTTCCTCACGGGCGGCACGTATGATCATGCGCCTCTCGCGGGCGCGGATGCCGCGTGGGCGACGGTCGCCGAGGGCTTTGAACTCAAGCAGGGCGCGGACAACACGTACGCCGTTTCCGAGGTGAAGTACGTCGCGCAGGTTGGCGACACGAAGTACGCATCCCTCGCGGCCGCGCTGAACGCGGGGATGGCGATTGCCGTCGGTGGGACCGTCGAAATCATCGACGACATCACGTTCGCCGAGGGCGATGCGTGGACGCCCGTGGACGTGCGCAGGAATAACTGCCGGATCACCGTGAACGGCAACGGACATACGATTGCCAATCTGCCCGGCATGATGTTCTCTCCGTATATACCTGGCGGGTGCTGGATTCGCGTGAGCAATCTCACGCTCAAGACCCCGAAGGTGTCCGGGGTTGAGAACGCGGCGGTTTTTGCGGGTTTCTCGGACTGGATGAATGAACTGACCTTTACGGACGTCACGATTGACGGGGCGGAAATTTCGGGCAGCAACTACGCGGGCGGATTCGTCAGCTATGCGACCTTCAATGACAATCCCCGTACGGCGACGTTTACGCGCTGCAAGGTGATCAACTCGAAGATTGTCGGCGGCAATTCGGCCGGCGCCTTGATGGGTCATGCGTGTGGCAGCGGCAATGGTACGGTGACGGTCGTGGCTGCGGAAGTCCGCAACAACGTGATCGCTTGCACGAAGGCTGGCAAGATGGACAAGGCAGGCGCGGTGTTCGGCACGGTCGGCTCGTCCCCTGTTACGGTCGATGCGGATGTCAGTGGCAACACGGTCTATTCGGGCGGGCAGTCCGTTGAAGACGGCGCTGTTGCCATTACGACGGTCTGTGGCCGCCAGGGTGACGTCGGGACGCTTACCGTCATGGGCGGCTCGTACGATTCCGAGCCGATTGCGGCGGATGCCGCGTGGGCCGGCGTGTCGGCGAACTGTACGCTGAAGGAGGCGCAGGTGGACGGCAAGACGGTCTACACGGTCGCCGAGACGGCGGTCGCGAAGATCAAGGTGGGCGAGGTCGAGACGGAGTATGCCGACCTCGCGGCGGCACTCAAGGCGGCGGTCGCGGCGAAGAACGCGACGGTCACAATCCTTCGCGACATTACGTTCGGGCCGAACGATACGTGGACGCCGGTCAGGATCGGGAAGAACACGACGCTCGTCGTGAACGGCAACG
>CAYZYQ010000131.1:0-5050 GCA_964482645.1 uncultured Lentisphaeraceae bacterium
AATAAAGGGGTAAAATGTCCGCCGTCGCGCCCCTCGCGGGCGCGTGAATTGAAACGTTTCGTCCACGATGGAGGGGTCTGCGTAGAAGGTCGCGCCCCTCGCGGGCGCGTGAATTGAAACTACGAGAGGTGCTACACGAACATCAATCTGATAAGTCGCGCCCCTCGCGGGCGCGTGAATTGAAACAAGGCGGACGGAGCCTACTTCGACTGCACCGCGTCGCGCCCCTCGCGGGCGCGTGAATTGAAACGCCGTCCTTGTGGTCGGCCGCGCCCGCGGCGCTCGTCGCGCCCCTCGCGGGCGCGTGAATTGAAACAAGCGCGGCGATCCGCTGCATCAGCGCGGCCTCGTGTCGCGCCCCTCGCGGGCGCGTGAATTGAAACAAACTTGATGGTGAAATCGACACGGAAACGCGGGCGTCGCGCCCCTCGCGCCCCAGTTTGTCAAATAGGAAGGACACTCCGCAGATAGTAACGATCTTTCATTGACGTGCTTCTGTCTAGTCCCGCCACTTGGTGCAGGCCCACCTTCGCGGTAAAGGCTGGACGGACCGCGAAGGCGGAAAGATCTACGCCCATGCGCTTGGCCATGTTGTACCGCTCCTGCATACGCCGTATCTTCTTCAGGCGCTTCAGGACACGCCTGTGGAGTTCCATTCCGCTAAGGCCTACCCTGTGCGCTTCGAGGCGTCTGCGCCGTTCGGGGGGACAGGACGCCTTCGTCGAGCAGTCTCTGGAACGGGGTCTTCGGCCTGTTGCAGCGACATCTGAAGCCCTTGCCGTCGGGGTGCTTCGTTGGGGACGGAACCGTCCATTGTGTCTTCCTGTCGGTGGCGTCCAAAATCTAGAAGAAGTTGTCGGACGGGTCGCCGCCGCTGGGCGCGAAGGTCTCCTCCTGTACGTCGCTGGGAGGCACGTCGTACGCCATGACGGCCTCGCCCGACGCGCACGGTGTGTGGGCCTTGAGCTCGTTGCGCGGTCCTCGGCCGGAACACATGTTGGCCCTGGCTCGGCCGGGCTTCGCGCGCTTTTCGCCGGAGAGGAGCTTCGGCATCGTCCGGTCGCTCATCCCCAGCAGCAGCATCCTGTCCTCGGGGCGGACGCCGGCGACTTCGGACGAGTGCTCGTCCAGCCATCTTCCGATCTTCGCCTTGAAGTACGGCAGGCACGGGCATTCGGCTTCAAGCCCCGCCTTCTTGAGGGGGGGGGCCTCCTGCGTGCAGGTCCTGTCGCGTCCCCCGTGTCCGCGGAATTTCCTGCTGCCCGTCAGGAGGCGGTTCGCGTACTTGCGCGAGTGGCCCGTCGTCTCGCACACCTCGTCGAGGATGCGTCTGCGCCTGTCTGGCTTCGCCTCGGCGTAGGCCCTGCGCCTTGTGCCGATGTATTTGTTTGTCGCCGTTCGTGACATGTTCATGCCTCCAGTTTCTCACAGTGTCCAGCATTTGGCGAACTGCGGTGCATCTCCGTCCGCTTCTTCGCGCGGCTGGCTGTACGGCATCCCGGAGTCGACGTGGCGGCGGGAGTCGAGAACGTCAACCGCATCGTCAGGCGGTGGTTTCCGAAGTGGACGGACCTTTCGAAAGTCCCGCGCGAGGACGTCCTCGTCGTCGAGGCCGTCGTCAACTCGATACACAGACGGCCGCAGAGAGGAGAGACCGCATATGACTGCCGTTCACGTCTTGTCAAAACGATTTGAGGATTTCCTGCGCCACTTGGGTTGTAATTCGCTGTGATGCGTTCACGTGTTCGAGAAGAACTGGAACGAGGCGTAGGCGTCTTCACCGTGTTCGGTGATGTCGAGGCCTTTGAGTTCGACCTTGGCTGGGACGCGGAGAATGCCGAGTTTTTTCAGCGTGTAGAACACCACGAAGCCGCAGCCGAACGCCCAGGTACCGACCGTGACGACACCCAAGGCCTGTACGCCCAGCGCATGAAGCCCCCCGCCGTAGAACAGCCCCGAGTCGGCCGCACCGATGTCGAGCGTCTTCTCCGCCGCGAAAAGGCCGTACGCCAACGTTCCCCACACGCCGTTGACCATGTGAACTGACACCGCGCCCACGGGGTCGTCGATGTGCAGTCTATCCCAGAAGAACACCGACAGCACCACTAGCATTCCCGCTACAAGACCGATGAGAATCGACGCGCCGGGCGTGACGACGTCACACGCGGCGGTGACGGCCACAAGTCCTGCGAGCGTACCGTTGAGTGCCATGGAAAGGTCGGGTTTGCCCATCACGAACCAAGCGGTGGCAAGTGCGGAACAGGTCGCCGCACAGGCGGCCAGGTTCGTCGTCATGGCCACACGGCTCACGTCGCCGATACCCTGCGTGTAGCTGCCGGGGTTGAATCCGAACCAGCCAATCCACAGGAGAAACACGCCAAGTGTACCGAACACGAGGTTGTGTCCGGGAATCGGATTCGCCTTGCCGTCATGCCGGTATTTGCCAATCCGCGGACCCAGCAGAATCGCACCCGCCAAACCCAGCCAGCCGCCAACAGAATGGACGACCGTCGATCCGGCGAAGTCGTGAAAACCGAGTTTACCCAGCCAGCCCGCCGAAGCGTCGCCCGCGAGCGCACCCCAGCACCAGTGACCCGAAATCGGATAGACGAACAACGACACAATGACCGAATAGACGAGGTAGCTCTTGAACTCGATACGTTCCGCCACACAGCCCGACACGATGGTGGCCGACGTGGCGGCAAACATCGTCTGGAAGAGCATGAACGTCCAGTTCCAGCAACCGGGCCCGCCTTGAAAGACATCCATGAAAAACCCCGTCCGTCCGAAGACGCCCGCCGCGTCGAGTCCGAACATCAACGCCGATCCCACGACCCAGAACGCAAGCGATCCCGCCGCGAAGTCGACAAGATTCTTCATCATGATGTTGGCCGCGTTCTTCGCCCGCGTGAACCCCGTCTCCACCAGCGCGAATCCCGTCTGCATCGTGAAGACGAGAATGCCAGCGATGAGCGTCCAAACAACGTCCAGATGATCCTGAACGGTCTGCGCACTGCCCTTCACATCCACACCAACGGCCTCTGCCGTGCCGACAAGACCGAGAACCGCGCCAACTACTAGACTAGCTCTTTTCATTTCTAGACTTTCCTTTCAACTGTTGTTCAACCGATCGCCGCCGGACCTTTTTCGCCCGTGCGAATCCGAATGCACTCTTCCATCGGCAGAACGAAAATCTTTCCATCGCCGATGTCGCCCGTACGAGCACCCTCCACGATGCCATCAATCGTCTTCTGGACGAATTCATCGTTCACACCAATGGCCAGGCGCACCTTCTTCAGAAGCGTGACTTCCTCGATGGCGCCACGGTACATGTGGAGATACCCCTTCTGCTGTCCGCACCCCATGGCATTGGTCACGGACATTTTGTAGACCTCGCGCGCGAACAAGGCCTGTTTGACGGCATTCAGACGTTCAGGCTGAATGTAGGCGATAATTAGCTTCATTGTGCGTTCCTTACGTCCGCTTCGGGCGGACGTCTCCCTCAAAGCACACGCCGTGCCACGCCACGACGGACGCACTTTCACCCAACAATAAAAACAGACGGGACACAACAATCTGCGTCCCGTTTGATTCCCTCGGCGACACTCCGCCCTCTCAACTTACAGAATCCGTATAGCCGCCCATGCGTCGTCCACGCGATCCGTAAAACACCGTCCGCCGTCTAGGCGACGATTCCGTAGGGCGAATTGCAACCCAAGTGGCACAGGAAATCCTCAAAGCTTTTTGGCAAGACGTGAATGGCAGTCATATGCGGTCTCACCTTTCAGCGGACGTCTGTGGATTGAGTTGACGATGGCCACGACCGCGAGGACGTCCTCGCGCGGGATCTTCGAGAAGTCCGTCCCCTTCGGGAATCACCGCCTGGTGCGAGACCTCGCGCTCGTTGTCCGTCGTCGCGGTCTTCAGCTCCGCGTCGACGGCGCCGCGCCCCGGCGCCCGCCGCCACGTCGACTCCGGGAGGCCGTGCGGCCGCGCGAAGAACCGGACGGAGATGCACAAGGGTTCGCGCACGTATGCGTTCCACGCCCTCTCCGGTGTCA
The DNA here is from genome assembly GCA_964482645.1 of uncultured Lentisphaeraceae bacterium. Lineage (GTDB taxonomy): Bacteria > Verrucomicrobiota > Kiritimatiellia > RFP12 > UBA1067 > RUG572. Next base: position 4,062 of record CAYZYQ010000131.1, read on the forward strand.
GGCGCATCGTGAAGTCGAGATGCGCGTACGGCGTCTTTCTTATGGCATGCTTCTTCCTGCTCACGGCGTCTGCCTTTCGGTATTTTTCGTTTGTCGATGTAATCATACCAGATCTGCAGACGCCGTGGGCTCTGTCCCCGCCCGGCGGGCGGCCATTCCCATGAGGATGGTGGCGGTGTCCTTTCTTCTTCGTGGAGCGGCATGGCTTTCCCTTGTCTGAAACTGCGCCACGAGATATTACAACTTTCCAGAAGATATCTCCGCTTCGGTACATTTGACGCAAAAGAACAGGAATGGTAGAATGGCGGACATGGCGAAGACACTCAAAATTCCCTACGGCATCAAGGACTTCAAGCGCATCCGCGAGGAGGGCTACTACTACGTCGACAAGACGGCCTTCATCCGTAAAATGGAGGAACGCGACAGCTTCGTCTTCTTCGTGCGCCCCCGGCGCATGGGCAAGTCCCTCTTCGTCGAGACGCTGCGCTGCTACTACGACGTCAACGAGAAGGCGAATTTCAAGAAGCTCTTTGGCGGCCTCGACATCGGCGAGAACCCGACGGAGAACGCGAACAAGTATCTCGTGCTCGCGCTCGACTTCTCGGTCGTCGGCGGCACGCCGGGGGGAACGCTGGAGGAGAATTTTGATTCCTACATGGGCGTCTGTCTCGACCGCTTCTTCGTCCGCTACCCGCACTGCTATCCGCCCGAAGAACGGGCGGCGTTCGCCGCCCTCCCGACGGCGGCCCGGTTTGCCTACCTCACGCAGACCGCGAAAGAGCGCGGGGCGCAAATCTACCTGATCATCGACGAATACGACAACTTCACGAACGCGATGCTGCGCGACGAGGCGAACGCGGACTACCGTGCCGTCACGCACGGGGCGGGCTTCTATCGCAACTGGTTCAAGGCGTTCAAGGAGGCGTGCTCGCGGATCTTCATGACGGGCGTCTCGCCCGTGACGATGGACGATTTGACGAGCGGCTTCA
>CAYZYQ010000132.1:0-5036 GCA_964482645.1 uncultured Lentisphaeraceae bacterium
TAGGGAATTTGGTTGGACGTCGCCCACTCCTCTTCCCATTTCGGACGCCCGTCGTCTTCGACTTCCTTCTCGTCCTTCTGGACTTTGCAGTCGAACCCGATTACGTCCTCGACGAGCAGGAACTCCTCGCCAAATTCCTCTTCGTCGAAATCTTCGTCCTCTCGATCCAGCAGATCGGCGTTCCAGACACGCACCCACAGACCACCGGCCTCGTCGCGGCTACGCGCGTCCTCCACCCACATGCGAACGCGGTGGGATGTTTCGCCGAGCGTCGACTTGTCGCCGATGATCGCGTTGCCGAGTTTCGTCCATTCAATCGCGTCGCTGTCGGAAACGTCCTCGCCCTCGCCGTTGTCCATCAGCATCAACCCCCACTCGTCCTTCTGGTTGCCGTCCGGCGGATAATAGGCGCTGCGCAGCCCCGCGACGATTTGGTTCAGCGCGTAGTCGGCGGTCTGCATCCGTTCAGCCACCACGGTGGCTTTCTTCCACGAGTTGATAACAGACGTGAACGTGACGCCCGTGACGATCGTCATCAACGAGAGGATGAGAATCGCCGCCAGCATCTCGACCATGGTGAAGCCCGCGCGATTCATTGAGACGCCCCCTTCCCCTTCCACCAAATCTTGACGACGTGCCATTCGTCCTTCTTGCCGCCGTAGTTGTCGCCGCCCCACTTGACGATCGTTCGCACGGTGTAGATGTTCCCGTTCCGTGCCAATTCTTCGTCGTCGATTTCGTCCACCTTCCGTTCAACGGTGTACGTCCGCAAATCGCGGGAATCCTGCGGTGTCAAATCGATTTCCAGTTCGTCCGCCAAATCCGTGGCTTTCTCCTCGACAATGTTGAGACGGTCGTTGTCCAGCGGATCGTCCGTGACTTGATCGGTAGAGGGCACGGGATGCACCATCTCAAAGTAGTTGAGGACGCGCTGCGCCGTCTCGAACCGGGCCGACGCCAACATCATTCGCTGGCTCTGCGTGAAAAGCGCCAACACGGACAACAACCCCAGCGTCAGGATGACGGAGGCGACGAGTACTTCGACGAGGGTGAAACCGGCTTTTCGCATCGTCAGTCCCCCGTCACAGGCCGACCGAAGCGGCCGACGTTGATCACGAGGGCCTTGTCTTCGTCCGCACCCTCTTTCCAGACTTTGACTACGTAGGGCGTACAACGGCCGTTCGCCTCGTAAACGACGGAGTACGTCTCCTCCGGATCCACGGCGGCGGTTTCGTTATCGGCCGCCGAAACGTCCGCGCCACGTTCGCGCGCCTTCTCCGCCGCTTTCGCCTTTTGATCCGAACTCTTTTTCAACAGGACGTCCACGTTGCTGAACACGGAAATACGCGGCCGGTTGGCTTCGAGATCCTCGCGATCCTGGGCGTGGACACGAATACCCTCGAATTCCCGTGGTTCCGCCGCAAGCGGATCCGGCGCAAGCGGATCCGGCGCGTCCGCGTCGCCCGGCATCACGGGGGCGGAACCGTCCGTATCCTCGCCGATGACCTCGCCTTTGAGATTCCGCACCGCGCCGCCCGTCGATCCCGCCACGCCGAATCCGGCACCGCCCGACGCCCCCGTCGTTTCGGACGGCGCCGCGTCGGCCGAATAGGTGATGGAAATCCGGCTTTTCAAAAATTCGCCGCCGTCGAAAATCTCCTCGAACGTCAGAACGACCGGACGCTGTTTCAAGAGCGCCACGGCCTTGGCGTGACGGGCGTACTGCTGCACGGCACGGGCGGCCTCGCCTAAGCGGGCGGACCGCATTCCGGCGGCCACGCTTGCCACGGCCGTGCCCACGACGATCGCCATGATAACCAGGGCGATGAGGATTTCGATGAGCGTGAAGCCGCACCGTCTTCCGCATCCGTTTCCGGAACGTCTTCTCACGTTCTTGCGCGCCTCCGCGTCCTGCCGTCGAACCTCGGCCGCGCGGCCGTTATTTCTTGTCGAGGATGTTCGTCAAGTCGTCGTCCGTGCCCGGCTCCATGTCCGGCCCGTCCGACGTGATTTTGAAGCGGCCGCCCTTGCCGATCTTCTCGTAGTGGAGCGGATTCCCCCACGGATCGTTCAGCGCGTCTTCGCCGCCCTCGATTTCCGGATCGTCGCCGCCCGTCAGCGCCTCCACCCACGCTTCCTGGGAATCGGGCACCTTGCCGCTGTGGTCGAGCGAATACGTCGTCGTCGCCTGCGCGGCCGTCTGGATCAACTGCTGCGCCGCCTTGATGCGGGCGCGTTTGATGTTCTTCTGGATGTTCGGCACCGCGACGGCGGCCATGATGCCGACGATCGCGATGGCGATGATGATTTCAATCAACGTGAAGCCGGCTTTCGCCGCCTGTTCCGCAATCTTCCGGTCTTGTTCCTTCATTGTCTGTTCTCCTTTGCGCAAAATCTGCCTAGCCGCCGATCTGGTTGGACATGGCGAACACGGCGGACACAATGGCGTAGGCGATAAAGCCGACGCCGACGGAAATGATGCCGATCATGAGCGGGCCGAGGGCGTTCGTGAAGCGGGCGATGTTGCGATCCATGTCCTTCTGGTAGCGCATTCCGATGTGCCCCAGCGAACTCGTCAAGTTGCCGGCCTGTTCGCCGACGGCCAGCATGTCCGTCATCATGCGCGGGAACGCGCCCGACGCGGCCAGCGGCCCCGAAATGGACGTACCGTCCGTCACGCGCTTACGCGCCGTCGCGAGCGCCTGGCCGATGACGGCGTTGTCGGACGTATCTTCGGCGATTTTAAGCGCCTGCAACACATTCACGCCGTTCGACAGCAACGTCTGCAACGTGAACGCAAGCGACGAATAGGCCCCGGCGGCCACGATGCCGCTCACGAGCGGCGCGCGCAACTTCCAGCCGTCGACCTTCGCGCGGCCGGACGGCGTCTTCTTCCACTTGTTGAACCAGATGATGCCGGCGGCCAGCACGAGCGCGATCAACCAACCGTACTCGACCATCCCGTCGCTCATGTCCATCAAAATCTGCGTCGCCGTCGGCAACGACCCGCCCAATCCCTCGAACACCTTCTTGAAACGCGGGATGATGAAACCCATCGCAATCACCACGGCGCCGATGCCGAAGCAGAGCACGAACGCGGGGTACATCATCGCGCCCTTGATCTTGCTCTTCATCGAATCGAACCGCTCGTAGTGTTCGACAAGACGATGCAAGACGTCCACCATCGCGCCCGACGCCTCGCCCGCGCGAATCATGTTCGCATAGAGACCGGGGAACGTCTTGGGATGATGGGCCACGGCGTCGGAAAACGACTCGCCGTTCACGATGCGCTGGCAGAGATCCTGCGAGACCGTCCGCTGCGGACTCCCCTCGTCACCTTGGTTCGCAAGACAGCCAAGCGCCTGCCCGAGCGTCATGCCGGCCTCCAGCAAGTCCGCCAACTCGCTCGTGAAGAGCTGGACTTCCATCGGCGACATATCCGTCGCGCCGCCACCGAACTTCATGTTCCAGACGCTGCCGGCGGCCGGCTTTTTCTTCGTATCCTTCGCCGACGTCCGCGCCGCGCCGCCGCCCGCCGCTTCCGCGACGGAGAGCGGCGTGTGGCCGAGTTTCCGCACGGCGGCCATGGCGGCACGACGATCCGACGCCTCGACCGTTCCGTCGACGCGCCGGCCGTTTTTCGCCAGAGCCTTGTACTTGAACGCCGCCATGCGGAAACGTCTCCCGTGCCGTGGAGGTACTTACTTGATCACGCGCACGCGGATCACAGCCTCGCACTTCTTGAATGCGTCGATCACTTCGGCCGGAATCGCGGAGTCGGTGTCAATCAACGTGTAGGCGAAGTCGCCACGGCTCTTGTTCGCGATCGCGTCGATGTTGACCTTCGCGCCGCCGAGAATCGTGGTGAACGTGGCGATTACGTTCGCGACGTTCTTGTGGCAGATCGCCACGCGGCCGCCCTTGTTCGCGCGGCCCAGCGAGCACGCCGGATAGTTGACCGAGTTGACGATGTTGCCGTTTTCGAGATAGTCGCGCATTTCCTTCACGGCCATGACCGCGCAGTTGTCCTCGGCTTCTTCCGTGGAGGCGCCAAGATGCGGAATCACGATCACGCCCTTCTTCCCGGCCGTCGTCGCATTCGGGAAGTCGCTCACGTACTTGCGCACCTTGCCCGACTCAAGCGCGGTCAGCATGTCCTTTTCGTTCACGAGCGCATCACGCGCGGCGTTGATCACAATCACACCCGTCTTCATCATGGCGAGCGCTTCCGCGTTGATCATGCCTTTCGTGGCCTCCAGCGCGGGCACGTGGATCGTGATGAAATCGCAGTTCTGGTAGATGTCCTCGACGTTCTTGCAGTGCTTGACGGCGCGGCTCAGGTTCCAGGCGGCGTCGACCGACAGATACGGGTCGTAGCCGTAGACCTCCATGCCCAGCGCGACGGCGGCGTTCGCGACCTTCTGACCGATGGCGCCCAGACCAATCACGCCCAGCGTCTTGCCTTGGATTTCCGTGCCCGCGAACGCTTTTTTGGCCTTCTCGGCCGTCTTGTTGATCGCCGGGTCGGCCGCATTGGCCTTCACCCAGTCGATGCCGCCCACGATGTCACGGCTGGCGAGCAGCATGGCGGCGATGACAAGCTCCTTCACGCCGTTCGCATTCGCACCCGGCGTATTGAACACGACAATGCCCTTCTTCGCATAATCCGCGTGCGGGATGTTGTTCACGCCCGCGCCCGCGCGGGCCACGGCCAACAGGTTCTCACCGGGCGTCAGTTCGTCCATCTTGGCGCTGCGGACGAAGACGGCATCGGCCTCCGCAAAATTCTCGGTCCGCACATAGGCGTCCGGCAGGTTTTTCAGACCGACTTGCGAAATCGGATTCAGGCAGTTGTACTTGTAGTTCATTTTCTTTTCTTCTTCTTTCTTGTAGAGTTTATCAGTAGAAAGCCGGGTCATCGACCCGTAGGAAAAGAGTATAGCACATTTTCGCCCCGCCTCCGCATGGAAAACCCGAACCTGCGGCGACCGCCATGCGGGTGCGCTAGAACTCGTAGCCGACGTAGACGCGGAGGA
>CAYZYQ010000133.1:0-4909 GCA_964482645.1 uncultured Lentisphaeraceae bacterium
TTTCCGCACCCCCTCCGGCCGCCGCCGCCACGCCCCGGAAACCGCCCGAAAACGCCCGCCGCCGCTAGGCGAAGAGGCGGTTGGGCAGGAAGCACGTCGCGACGACGTGACCCTTCACGATGAACGTCGACACGGGTACGCGCCGCCCCGTGAACATCTTGAAGTTCTGCACCCATTGCCCGCGCAGTTCCAGTTCGAGATCGCCCGTCTCGGCCTTGAACGACACGACGTTCAATTCACGCGGCGAGTAGCGGATGCCCGTGCCCAAAGCCTTCGAGACGGCCTCCTTCGCGCACCAGAAGCGGATGATCGCGCTCGGCGTGTCCACGGCGTTCATGGCCAGTTCCTGCTCCTCCGGACAAAACACGCCGCGCATGAACTCGTCCGACAAACAGCGGTCGAACGCCTCCACGTCCACGCCCACGTGCGAATTGACCGCCACCGCCGCGAGGATGAACCGCGCCGTATGGGCGATCGAAAGGTCGAGTTCCACGTCGCTCCACAGATGATCCTTCCACGGGCCCGTGGCACGTGGCTTGCCGCTGGGGTCGGAATAGACCTGCACGTCGGCGTCGCTCCACCGCGCCTGGTAGTACGTCTCCAAAAACCGCCGCACGGCCTCCTTCGCCACAATCCGCCCGAACAGCCATTCCGTCCGCCGCGCCACGCCGCCCTTGGATTCCATTTCCGCGAACTCGTGGCGTTCCGACTTGCCGAGCACGATGTAGGACAACGTCTTCAGCCACAGTTCCTCGTTCCGCTCGAACATCGGGTAGTCGACGTCGGACAGCATGGCCGTGGCAATGGCCGTGTTCGACGCCCCCATCCGTTCATCCGGCAACGCCTGCGACAGATACGTCCGCGCCGGTTCGAGCAGCATTTTGCGATAGGCGTCCGGCACACGTTCCGTAAACTCCTCGTAGCCGCGCAACTCCATCACAAGCTGGCCATTGCCGTCCGACACGAAAATATCGGAGATAAGCGACGTCGGCGTCACGCCCGTGTTGCGGAGGTAGCAGTGAAGCCGCGTCCCGGGGGGCGGCGCGAACGCATAGAGCGACAGCCCGCGCAAACGGAACGCATACGAGAACGCCCCCTGGTAGAACTCGTGACTCCGCCAAAGCGAAAAACCGTCCGTGACCGCCGCCAGCAACTGCGGATTGAGCGCCCAGACGGGTACCGTCGTGTGGGCGACGCAACGGTCGGATTCCGGCACGACGACTTCGTAGTCAAGCCCCGACTTGCTCCAACGATCCGCCTGGCAAATGCCCTGCAGCAACGGCCCGGCGAACAAGCGGTCCGGATAGATGTCGCTCACCGCCCAGTGGACGTCGCTGAACGCATTGCGGTGCGCGGGCGGCGTGAACGCAACGGGCGGCAACGGCCCTTCGGCCAGCAAAAACGTCCCCTCGAACGCCGGCCACGTCCACGCCGAATCCGGCGTGTCCTCGCGAATCTGCACACGCACCGCCGCGCGGACGTTGGGCGGCGCGGCCACGCGCTCGGCACGGACGAACAAACGCAACTTCCCGTTTTTGAAGACAACCATGCGCCGCCGCTGGAGATCGTTCACGGCCACCACATGATAGCCCGGCACGAGCGTCTGCGCCAGTTCGGCCATGATCTCCGACGCGCCCACGAGCGTCAGCACCGTCAACCCCCGCAACGGGCCGTCCACGGGGTCTTCATGATCCGGATGGGACAGCTGGGACGTGCCCAGCGCGAAATCGGCCAAGAGCGGCTCCGACTTGAAGGAGAACTCCTTCACAATCTCGATCGACATCCCCGGCTGCTCGTTCGGCGACGGATTCGCGAGTGGATCCATGTCTGAAATGAGCGGGTTCGCCGCCCCCCAGCCGAACTGCTGCTGCCGCCGCCGCGACCGGGCCGCCAACGCCGCCTTGCGGGCCGCCGCCTTGTCGCGCGGGCCGGACGCAACGTCCGCCGACGGCATCATGACCGGTTCGAGCGACGGCATCTCCGAAATCAGCATCAACCCCGGAAACTCGCGGGAGAGCGGCATGGACGCATCCTGGCGGACGCTCAACAGCAACGGCGCCGAGAAGTCCAGCTTCCGGCACCGCCGCTGGCGATAGAGCGGCATCGGGTCGACCGGAACACCCAGCGCCGCCAACTGCCCGATGACGTGCAGCAACTGATGCAACCCCGTCCGATGAATCGAATCGGCCGCCATCGCGACGTGCGGTTCGCCCTGCAGAATCTCGTCCACCAACCCGCAGCACGTCCCACGCGGCCCGACTTCCAAAAAGACGCGGTAGCCGTCCGCATACATCCGCCGGATCGTCTCCTCGAAACGCACGGGCGTGACCCACTCCTCGGCCGCCGCGTCGCGCGCTTTGCGGACGCGAGCCGGCAACGGCTCCGTCGTCCCGCAGGAGTAGAGGGGGAAACGGGGTTTCTCGTCGATCCAGTTCGACGCGAACTTGCGGAAGAGCGGCAGGATCCGCCGGCACCACGGCGTGTTGAACGGACGATCGACCGACAGCCGCCGCCCACGTGCGCCGACCGCCGCCAGCTTCCGCTGCACGTCGGCCACGCAGGACGGGGCAATGGCCAACGTGAGGTGCCGCGCCGAGAAGCGGTAGGCCACGCTCACCTCCTCCGGCAGACACCCCGCCAGCGTCTGTTCCGTGAGGTCGGGGTTGGCGGACACAACCGACGCCAGCACGCACGTGGGCAGCCCGGCGTGTCCAACGGCCGTGTTGACCGCCTTGTACGTCTCCTGCAAAAATTTCAGCCGCTCCTTGCGCTCGAACTTGCCAAACGCCCCGCTCGCCGCAAGGGCGCACAAGTTGCCCCCCGCGAAACCCGTCGCGCCGTCCGGACGAACGCCCAGCGCGTCGAACAGCCGCGTCAACGCCAGGTTCGCGGAGTACGTCGACACCATCGCCTCGGCATAGCCGCCGGCGGCGAAGACGTCCGCGTCGCTGCGATAGTAGGGCGCGGGCGGGAAGATGAACGCGGACGGAATGAACGCGCCCGTCTCGACGCCTTTCTTCGCGTCCTTCTCCTTGAGCGCGGCCTCCAGTTCGTCGAACGCCAGCCGGCAGTCGCGGAATCGAACCGCCACCTCCCGCAACATGTCGGGATAGAACGACATCGCACCGGGGTAGACGAACGCCAGCCGCCCCGTCCCGCCTTCGCCAAGCACGTGGTCGCGAAAGAAGTACGTGCCCGACTTGTCGCGCACCCGCGCCGTACGGGTGTCGTCCAGACGCGCCGCCGCCGACAGGAGCCGCCCCCGCAACTCCGAAACGTCCGACGCCACGATGGACAGCACGGCGGCCTTGCCGGACGACACGTAGCGCTGCGAACACGTGTAGGCCACGTCACGCAATTCGACGGCCGACACCTGGTCGAGAAACGCCACAAGGTCCCGTGCCGCGCGCGCCAGCCCCTGCACGTCGTCCGCGCCCAGCAGGACAAGCTCGCTGCTGAACCATTCGCTCAAATCCGCGCTCATTGACGTTCCCTGCCTTCCGGTTCTTCTTCCAGCACGACGGCCGCGCGACGCCCACCCCGCGCGTTGTCCACAAGCACGACCGCGCGGCGCGGCGACGACGGGTCGCCCGTAATCCACGGCCGCGCTTCGTTCAACAAGTAGATCGACGAATCACGATTCGTCAAAGCCTCCAGCGGCGACAACACGGGCATCTGCGGCGGCAGGATGCGCCGCCGCAGGGCGATGGCGGCCTTCAACAAACCCGCCGCCGCCGCCGCGTGGAAGCAGTGCCCCACGTTGCCCTTCACGGATCCAATGCCGATCAACGCGCCGCCGGGACGGTGCGGTCCCAGCACGTGTTGAATCGCCTCCACCTCGGCGGCGTCCATCTCCGGAACGCCGCACCCCTCGGCCTCGATCAGCCCGATGGAGGAATACGGCACGTCAGCCCGCCGCGTCGCCGACTCAAGAACGTCCGCCGTCGCCATCGACCCGCAGAAGACAGACCGCACGAGCGCGTAGATCCGGTCGTTCGCCGCCAAAGCGTCCGCCTCGCGCTTCAAGACGAAGAACGCCCCGCCTTCGCCTGGCAGCGTACCTCGCGCGTTGCGGTCGAACGGCAGCAAGTCGGCGTCCTTCGAGAAGAGCATCTCGCCAGAGACGCCCTCCAAGAAAGCGCGATTGAGCGGCGGCGTCAACGCGCCCGCCAACGCCACGTCCGCCCGGCCGCTACGCAGATCGTCCATGGCGGCACGAAGGGCGGCGACGCCGCTCAACGGCCCGCTGTCGATCGTCGTGGCGCCGCCCGTGAACGAACATTCATGGCCGATCCACGCGGCGATCCGATACCCCGTCCCGGCGAGGAAACTCGCCGCGTTCGGCGCGGGCAGCGAATCGATCAACTTGCGGCGCACGTTCTCCATCGCCTCGGCGGGCGCGTTGCGGAAGAACTTGCCGATGATGTCCATCGTCTGGTCGATGAAAAGCGTATGGTTGAGCCAGTTCACCGTGGCGGCGTTGAACGGCGGCGCGTAGCCGAAGCGGACGGTGCCGCGCGGACTCTCCCGGCTGCGGGGACGCATCCCCGCGTCGACGAGCGCATCGAACGCCATCTGGACGGCGAAGTAGAGATCCTGGTTCTCGCCCTTGTTGATCTGGCGCGGGAAGTTCTGGTCGCCCGGCACACAGGCGTAGAGACGCCCTAGTAGACCGCCGTGCGTGGGGTAGGGACGGTCGAAGAGATTCCGTACACCAGGGAGGAGCGCCGTGTCCACGCCCAGCGGACCGATACCGCTCTTCTGGTGCATGATCAACCGCCAGAACTCGCCGGGATCGGCGGCATTGGCGAACCGGCAGGAAACGCCGACAATGGCTATGGGTGTGCTTTCCACGTACGTAGTATAACACAACAAACGCGCCCCGGCACGGCGGCCCGAAAGGGCCGGC
>CAYZYQ010000134.1:0-4792 GCA_964482645.1 uncultured Lentisphaeraceae bacterium
CTCAGAATACATTCGCCTTGTCCGACGCCCCAGTGGCGTTCAGACGGACACGGCGGCGCAGGGAATCCGGATTGTGCGCAAGCGCTTGCGCCGTCGCTTCGGAAATGCGTCCCGCTGCCAGGAGGTCGGCAATCGACTGGTCGAGCGGCAACATGCCGAGTGGCTGGCCGGTCTCCAACGCCGAATAGATTTGCGCCGACCGCCCCGTAACGATCAAGTTGGCCACCGCCGTCGTGTTCAACAACAATTCGCACACCGCCACACGGCCGCCCGTCCGCGCCGGTACGAGCCGTTGGGCGAAGATTCCCCGCAGCACGAGCGCCAGCTGATGCCGGATGCCGTTCTGCTCCTCCGCCGGAAAGACGGCCACAAGACGTTCCACCGCGCCAACGCTATCGCCCGCGTGCAGCGTCGTGAACACAAGATGCCCCGTCTCCGCCGCCGTAATCGCCGTACGAATCGTCTTCAAATCGCGAATCTCGCCCACGAGAATCACGTCGGGATCCTGCCGCAGCGATTCCACAAGCGCGTCGTTGAAACTCTTCGCGTCGCGACCGATCTGACGTTGGCGCACCAGACAGGACGCCGAGGCATGGACGTACTCGATAGGATCCTCGATCGTGATGATCTGCCCGCGCCGCGTCTGGTTGATGCGGTCGATGAGCGTGGCCAGCGTCGTGGACTTGCCGCTCCCCGTCGGCCCCGTCACGATGACGAGACCGTTCTGCGACGCGCACAGCCCTTCCAGTTGCGGCGGCAGCCCCAGTTCCGCCAACGATCGGAAACCCGAATCGAGCCGCCGCAACGCCACCGCCGTCTGCCCCGCCTCGCGGAACGTGTTGAACCGGTAGCGAACGCCGTTCTGCGACGTAATCGCTCCGTCGATCGCCCCCTCGCGCAAGAGCGTCAGACGAACGCGCTCCGTGCCGTCGGGGCACCCGACGGGCAACGTCTCCAGTCCCAGTTCCATCGCCACGGCGTCGACCTGTTCGACGTTCAACGCTGCGAACGCGGGATGCGGCACGAGCGAACCTTCCAGACGGAAGCGCGGAATCTGCCCACAGGCGAGATGAATGTCGCTCGCGCCTGTCGCCTCGCAGTGGGCGAACAAATTCTGCAACAGCGGACTCAAAGCCATAGCGTGAACTCCCAACGGCAAACGCCCGCCTGCGTCGTCATCGACACGGCGGCGGGAACGACCGGTGCACGCGTCGAAATGAATGTTTCCAACGCCGCCACAAAATCCGGATAGGCGGCCTCCACAACGAACCGGCGTTCGACAGGTTCGGGGCGGATGCCCGTGTCCCGCAACGCGCGAGCGGCACGATCCGCGTCCCCGGCCGCCCCCGCATTCGTCCCCTCGCCAGCGGCAACACGTACGAGCCGTGCGCCCCGCTGCGAAAGTGCGGCGAACACGGCGTCCTGCCGATCCGCCACGGACGCGGCGACATCGCCCACCACCGCCGCCGCGACGGGCTTCCGCGCCCGCGCCGCCGCAAGTTCCTTCTCCGTTTCCGTCACGCGATTCGCGAGATTCCGCCGTTCAATTGGAAAGAGATCGGGATCCGGCAATCGCCGCCGTTCCTCCGCCAGCGCGGTCTGCGTTTTCACCGCCGGCGCCCGCACGAAAAAGACGAACCCTGCGAACACGGCGAGCGGCAGCGCCAGCGCGACGAAAATCTTGTCCTTTGTCCCAACTTCAATCATGTGCCACCTCCTTGGCGCCCATGTCAAACGCAACTGCGCACGTGAACGCGACCGTGCCGCCGGCCGCCGCCGCGTCCACACGCCCCGGCTGGACACGCCAGCCCGTCTGTGCACGTTGCAAGGCGTCCGTCAAGCGCACGACCATTCGCCCCGCCGCCTCGGCGGAAAGCGCCACACCCGCAAGTTCCGCCACGAACGGCTCGGACGCGCGAATCTCCTTCACGACAACTTCGTCCCGACAGGCGTCCGACACCGCCGCCAGCAAATCCTTCCACGCGGCGCGGTGTGCCGCCACGTCGCGCTGAGCGTTCGCCGCACGTTCCCACGTCTCCTGACACGTCTTCAATTCCCGTCGTAGACCGTCGAGTGTGCGGTTCAACGCATCCTTTTCGCCCTGCAAACGCCGTTGCACGAAAACGTGTTCACGCAACATAGCCGTCTCTCGGCGAATCTGCACGTAATCCCCCGCCAGCACGACGGCGGCGACCGCACACGCCGCGCCCCACCACGCGCCCGGATGACGAAAAAGCCCCGCGAACGCGCCCGACCGTTCCAGGACAATCCACGGCAGGGCATCGACCGTCTCGCCAATCGCCGTTTCAGGCGGCGCCGTGACGGCACGGATCGTCCGCTTCGCCTTGCGCCCTTCCGCCACGACCTTCGCGAGGTCGGCGCGGCGGATCTGGACGACGTCGAACACGCGCCGCGTGGCATCCGTTCCGCCCACGAGCTTCCACGCCAATACGCCCTCGGCGCGGGGAATGCCGCTGAATGGTTCAACCTCGTAGCCGAGCGCCGCGGCCAACTCGTCCGGCGACAAACCGTCCACTTGCGCGGCGGGCAGATTCACGCGCTGACGGAAACACGCCGACGTGGCCAACACCTGTTCGGATAGGATTTTCTTCTTCATGGAACGTCCGGAACAAAAACCTTCAAATCGACTTGCCGCCCGCCAGGCGGAATGACGACGCGCGTGACCGCCCGTTTCCGCTTCGCCACGGTGACGACGAGCGTACAGACGCCGGGCGGCAATCCGTCGAGCGTCAACAACCGCACCGATTCGTCGCGCAACACGAGGTTGTGGACGCCGCCCGTGATCGCGCCGCCACAGGGCATGTACCAGCGGAGCTGGGAATCGCCCGCCGCCGAGTCGATCACGCCTTTGGGCCCGTCGGCGCCCCGAAACGAAATTGTCAGTCCCAGCGAATTGGAGAGCCGTCCGTCCGCCCCCAACACAACCTCCGCGTCCCGCGCCGCCTCATCGGCCGGCGTTACCGCCGCATCGGGCCGTGCATCCGCGCCGAAGTGACGTAGGCGCCCGACGGGCTGCCCCACCGCTCCGAGCGCCACACCGTTCGTCGTCGTCAACCGCGCGAAGCCCGCGTCGTCCGGCGTCTCCATCGGATTGCCCCACGGATCGAAGAGGCGCGTCCCACCGAACGGCAGACGCACATACGGCCCGCGCCAACCGCAGGGGATGCGGATGTCGCCGTCCGCCAGATCGACCTTCACGGCGGCCGAGACAACGAGGTTGGACGCATCCGCCCGCCGCAAGTCGAACGCTGGCAAGCCCGCCGGCCGCTGCCAAAGTTCCGCGAGCGTCAACACCGTGCGACCCTGTTCGTTCGTCTCCGCCACGGCGCGTGGCAGACGCCCCGTGTCGACGAGAAATCCCGTCGGCTCGTCCGCGCCGCCGTCCATCCGCCACACGGCATCACGCACCGCCGCCAACTGTTCGCCCGCGCGTTTACCCAGATGCGCCCGTTGGACGCGCCCCAGTTCGCGGACGGCCAAATGCGTCAGGAGCGCCAACACCGCTAGCACCACGACGAGTTCAATGAGCGTAAAACCGCGTTTCATTTTTCCTCCTCGCCTTCGTCGACGTCGTTGCGGTTGAAAAAGAGGACGAGATCGTCCCCCCGTGCCACGCGGTTCGTCACGTCGATCAACCCCGCCTGACGGGCGAGACGGCGCGTCCGTTCCGTCCAACCGCTTGCGCCCCAAAAATTCGTCGTGTTCGCGCCGTAGCACGGCGTGTCGAGACGCCCGTCGGGTCCAGCGGACACGAGCCGCGCGTAGAAGAAACGCACTTCGTCCGCCACGTTCGTGACACCTGGAAAGGCCTGCGGCGGCGGGATCTGAACGACGTACGGATTGCCCCATGGGTCAAGAAGCGCGGGTTCGCCGACGAATCCGTAGACGGATGCGCGGGCGATGTCCTTGAACGCGGCAGGCAGACGCAGATGATCCAGACGCGGGAAGAAACCACGCGCGGCGAACGTCGCGTCGCCCGCGAAGCGCGTTTCGTCTGCGGCGGGGAAACGCCCGGACGCCGCGTTCACGTACGGCCCGCGCCAGCCACGTGCGCGAGCGGCATCCCACGACGTGAACGCCGCCGGCCGCGCCCGCCCCTCCGCCTGGCACGTCGCTTCGGATGCCTCGTCGTCGAGACGGATGCCGCGCGTCTGCGTTCCGTAGGCGTTGGCGGACACGATCTTCGTTCCAAAGACGTTCGTGGCAATGAAGAGGTTGGCCACCCGGAGGTAGCCCGGCGAAAAACCGGGAATGCCCGACAGGTCGTGGAGATAACCGCCGTCCGATGCCTGAAACGCCGTGCGCAATGTTCGCAAATCCGCCTCGGCGGCCACCTGGCGCGCGCGCCGCGCCGCATGGGCACAACGCACGACCGCCACGGCCGCCACGATAGACACAATCGCCACGGCGAGCATCAGCTCGACGAGCGTGAACGCCGATCGACGGCGACGGAATCTATGCGCGGAATTTTTCAAAGTCACGGGATTGAACGATTCCCGCGCCCTTCGGGTTCATGCAAGAAGATCAAAGCGTCCCCTGGAAGAAGCGATCCATGATGTCCGAATGCTGGGCGTCCGTCCAGCCCGAACTTTCGATGGAGACCCAGCCATTGTAGTTCACGGCCTCCAACGCGCGGCGGACGCTCTTCCAGTCGATCGAACCGTCGCCGATGCGGACGAAATCACCCTCGCGTTCCTTCGCGCGGTCGATCTTGAAGTCCTTGATGTGGAGTTTGACGATCTGGTCGGACAACGCCGCGATCCACTTCTCC
>CAYZYQ010000135.1:0-4764 GCA_964482645.1 uncultured Lentisphaeraceae bacterium
ACGCCCATCCACGCCGTGAGGAACATGTTGGCGGGATTGTTGCGGCTGAGATCGGCGTTGACCTTGGCGAACGCGGCGGCCACGTCGTGCCCGGCGAGCAGCGTGTCCTTGATGAGCGTCTTCGCGGTCATCATGTAGAGCGCGGCCGTAATGCCCTTGCCCGACACGTCGGCGACGAGAAAGGCGAGATGCGTTGCGTCGAGGAAGAAGAAGTCGTAGAAGTCGCCTCCCACGTCACGCGCGGGCGCCATCGCGGCGGCGAGACGGACACGCGGGTCGTCGGGAAGACCCGGCGGCAGGGCGGACGTCTGGATCGTCGCCGCGATTTCCATGTCCCTCGCCCGCGCGGCGTCTTCGGCGGCGTAGAACGACCGCATCTTCGCCGAATCCTCCGCAATCCGCACGAGGAACGCGGCGAACCCGCCGAGGACGAGCGCCAGCAGCGCGGCCATTACGGCCACGGACAGATTGCGCGAATCGAAGAATTCGACCTCGGGGACGACGGCGATGAGCCGATGGCCGCCAAACACGTAGGAGCGGCAGAAGGAACGCTGCCCGAAGACCGTCTGCACGAACGTCTCGCTCGCCTCCAGGGCCTCCACGCGCGGCAGAGGCTTCCCCGCGCCCGGCGCGGCCGTCCCGTCAAACCCCGTCTCCGCCAGCGTCCGCGCCTCGTCGCGATGGCGCGAAGGATTGGAGATGAGCCGCCCCGTCGTTTGATCCGCGCACAGCAGAAACCCCGTTTCACCCACCAACCACTCGTCGTAGATGAACCCCAACAATGTCGGCAGCATCCGTTCCAGCCGTCGTTCGTCGTAACCGACTTGCACGTATCCTACACCGTCCGGAAACGCCACGCCGAGATACTTGCGCCGTACGCCGGGATTGAGCGCCCCAGCGCGGAAGACTTGCGAAAACGTCTTCGTCGTGCCGTTGGTCAAGATCTGGAACGCCGCCGATTCCGCCTTGGCCAGCATCGAGCCACCCAGCACCTCCGGATCGTTGGAGGCCAAGATGCGCCCCGTCCGATCCACGACGTTGATTTCGTCGACGCGCAGTTCGTCCGCTAGACGGCGCATCTCGTCGAGCGTCTGCGCACGGGGCTTCCCCAGCCGTCGAATCATCGTCACGCCGACGTAGCCCAGCGTCGTGTCGAGCGCACCGCCGATGCTGTCGCGCATATCGAGAATCGCGTAGTCGAGCAGCGCCTCGGTTTTCTTCCGGGCCTGCTGTGTTTCGATCGACCACGTCACCGCCAGCAACGCGACGTAGAGGACGGCGGTGGCGATCCAAATCGTCCGCTTGTTCATTCCACGACCGTGAAGACGCCGCTCAGGCCCGTCACGTCGAAGACGCCCCGCACCATCGCGTTCGGCCTGAACACCTGCATTGTGCCGCCGACGGCCATCATGGCCTTCTGCGCACCCAGGAGAATGCGCAGACCGGCGGACGAGATGTAGTCCAGCGCAGTGAAGTCGAACACGACCTCGGTCACGCCGTCCAGTTTGACTTCCGCCTCCAGTTCAGGCGCGGTGTTCGTATCCAGCCGCCCGGCCACCACGAGCGTCAGCCGGCCGTCTTCAATTTTCTTTTCGATTGTCATACGCTGCATCCCTTTCGATTGCCAAGTTACCGAACATCCCCTTCCACGGCGTTCCCAAACGCCGGCGGCGGAGGCGCGGGGCAGGTAAACGCCGACGCGACGAGGCGGCCGAGCGCGTCGTCGCGCGTGAGCGCCGCGTCCGGCACATCGGCGACGGCCACGTCCTCCGGCGCGGGGCAGACGTAGGATACCGTCAGGTCCGCCCCGTCCCGTCCGCGCCCGGCCGCCATCTTGTTCGTCGGCACGTCGGACGGCACGGACGCGGAAAGCCGCGCCGCCGCGCGGGCGCCGTCATTCATTGAATTGATGTTCACGTTCATAAAATCAGTCTCCAATGCGTCTACACGCGGGGGGCTAGCAGGTTACACCCATTTCCAAAAGAATTTCGCGCAGCTTCGTCTTGGCGCGGAAGATCCGAACCTTCACGAGACTTTCGCCCACGCCCGTCTCCGCCGCGATTTCGCGGATGGAGCGTTCGCCGATCTGGAACAGCGTGTAGGCTTCACGCAAGACAGGCGGAAGGCGGGCGAACGCCGCCGTGAGCTTCCGCCGCAGGTCGCGACGGCGGGCGGCCTCCTCGGAGGGCAGTTCCGGCGGCTCGACCGTCCCCACATCCTCCTCGCGGATTTCCTCGACGAAAGTCAGACGGCGGTCGTCGCGGACGAGGTTCTTGCGGAGATTCCGCGCCGTCGTGAACGCAAGACCGGAGACGGACGCGGCGTCGTCGACGAGATCGTCGCGCATCCGCCAAATGCGCAGAAACGTCTTCTGGACGAGATCGCACGCCTCGTGGTAGGGCGAACCGGTGGCAACCAGCCAGTTCGTCAGACGCGGCGCAATGGCGTTGTAATGTTCTTCGACTGTCATGCATCCTCCACGGTCACGCTGTCAAGCTCCGCCTCTTCGCGACGGGCGTCCTCGATTTTCCGCGCCCATTTGAGGACTTCGGCGACGGGTTCGAGAAATTCCTCCGGCACGAAATCCCCGATGCGGCTCTTCGCGTAGAGGGCGCGGGCCAGCGGCACGTCCTCCATGATGGGAATGCCCTCGGCAAGAGCCGTCTCGCGGATGATCTTCGCCCGTGCGTCCGCACCCGCCACGACGACGCGCGGCAGCGGGTATTCAGTCGCGTCGTAGCGAATGCCGACAGCCAGATGCGTCGGGTTCGTGACGACGACGCTTGCCCGCTTCGTGGCCTTCACCGGATCCGGACCGTTCAGCATTTCGTCGCGAAACTGACGCTGGGCCTGTTTGATTTCGGTCGAACCTTCCATTTCCCGGTACTCGCGCTTCACCTCGTCCTTCGTCATCATCATCTGCCGGGTAAAGTCACGCCCCTGGAACAGACGGTCGATGACAGCGATCACGAGGTAGCCGAACGCGGTGTAGACGGCCAGGCGCTTCAGCATCAACTTCAGGCACGGAAACACGTCGTCGACCGTTCCGTAGCACATCGTCAGCAGTTCCGGGATGCTGGCGCAGACGATTTTGTAGAGCAGATAGGAGAGAAACGACACCTTGACGACGTTCTTCAGGAACTCGAAGAAGTTCTTCCGCGAAAAGATCCGCTTCGCGCCCTCGACGGGATTCAGCTTTTCCAATTTCGGAACGATTGGCTCGAACGTGAAGAGGAAGCCGATCTGCGCCGCGTTCGCCGCAATACCGATCACGGCGGCCACGAGAACGAAAATAAACGAGTGCTTGCAGATGACCAGCGCCGTGGCGCCCGTCGCCGCGCGCGTCGCGGCAGACGGATCGCCATCGAGCCGCGCCCCGATGAGCGCCAGCAGGTTCGACGTATCGTCCACGAGTTCGCCGCCCATCCAGCCCAGCAGGACGAAGAGGACGATGAGAATGGCCGTCGAAACGATGTCCTTCGACGAACAGACCTGCCCCTTCTGCCGCGCGTCGCGCAGCTTCTTCGGGGTCGGAAGTTCCGTCTTTTCGCCGCTCGTCTCCGCCATGCAACGCCCCTATCCGCCACTCGCCGTGTTCAGCGCTGACGCCAGAACATCCAGCAGCCAATCCCGAAAAAGACGACGTCGGGCAACACGGCCGCGAAAACGGGATTCATCCAACCGTTCTTGGAGAGGATCATGCAACCGATCGTCGAACCGTAGAACGCGAAGAACATGGACAGGGCACCGATGACGCCCTTGAAAACGCTCTGCCGTCCCGTGGCGATGCCGGCCGGAATGGCGAAGAGCGTGATGACCAGACAGGCAAACGGCGCGACAATCTGCGCCCAGAGATCGTAGGTGTAGTCCTGCCGCTCATCGGGGGACAACGACGGATGCGTCTCCAGATAGCGGCGGCGGTCCGCCGTGGAATAGTACATCCAATCACGATTCTGGAGCAAAAAGTCGTCCGGCGTCTCGTTGAATTCGGGGAAGGACCGCAAGGTAAGGTCTTCAAGTGCGGGCGTGGGCGACGCCATTTCCTCGCCCTTCGCATCAAAGTA
Organism: uncultured Lentisphaeraceae bacterium; assembly: GCA_964482645.1. GTDB lineage: Bacteria > Verrucomicrobiota > Kiritimatiellia > RFP12 > UBA1067 > RUG572. The sequence continues at coordinate 4,065 of CAYZYQ010000135.1, forward strand.
GGCAACCGTCGCGTTCAAAAACATCCACTGGCCGTCCAGATACTCCGCACGGGGCGCGTTGATCGTCATCCGGCGTCCGCCACCGAGTTTGACGGGATAGTTGACGGAAACCTTCACGCCTTCGAGCACATCGGCGTCCGCCGTCACCACATACCCGATCTTCCACGTCCGATTCCCCACCGCGTTATGGTAGACGAGATCGTCCACGCTCTCCATCTCCTCCATCTTGAATCGCGCGGTTTTGAACTGCTTCGCCCATTGGCCGCGCCGGGGCACGTAATACTCGTCCACGAAGACGACGGCGGCGGACATCAGGACCGCCACCGCGAGCAGCGGCTTGACGATTGTGAAGAACCCAATGCCACTCGCCCGCATGGCGACGATTTCGGAATGGCGGCAGAAACTCCACATCGTGTAGAGCGTGGCCAACATCAGACATGCCGGCGCCATCCATTTGAAGTAAGGCGCCACATAGCCAAGAAAGTACGAACAGGCCAACCCCCAGCCTGGCTTCGCGGCCATCAGACGGCTGAACGAACCGAACAGCTCGAACAGCAGATAGATGGACATGAATCCAAGCAGACAGTATGACAACGGAATCAGAAATTCCCGAAGAATGTAGCGCGTGAGAATCTTCATGTGCGTGAAGATTATACCAAAAAAGCGTCTGTATAGGGCAATCGGTTAGTCGGCTGCGCAA
>CAYZYQ010000136.1:0-4746 GCA_964482645.1 uncultured Lentisphaeraceae bacterium
CATTTGTCAGTCGAAATCGCGCAGGGCGGAAAGGATGGCTTCGGACGTGACGGGCTGCCCCTTCACGCGCAGAACAATCAGGCGGCCAATGAGCGCACTCTCGAAGTCGGACAACCGCACCCCGTCCTTGCGGTCGTCCAGAATGCGAATCAAGTCGTTCGGCGTCAATTTCTCCGGTGTCTCCTTGCGCGGGATGAAGAGGTTTGTCACGGCCATGCCAATCCACGTCAACGGACGCAAGACGCGCTCCATCACCCGATAGACGGGCGCCAGCAGGAGAATCCGCCGCAACGGACGCGCCGCGCAAAGCAGTTTCGGCATGAACTCCGACGTGTAGAGTACGAGCAACGCGGCGAAGAAACTGGCCAACGACCGCGCGAACGACCCCGAACAGAGTTCGAGAATGAGCGCGGCGGACGCCGACGAATACGTGACGTTCGCCAGATTGTTGCCGATCAGCAGCGTCGTCGTCGTATGAGCCATATTTGAAATGGCCTTCTGTACGATTTGCGCCTTGCGACCACCCGCGCGGGACAAATGGAGAATGCGACCACGGCTCACAGACAGAAATCCTGTCTCCGCGCCCGAACAGAATGCCGACGCCGCCAGTGCGGCAACAACCACCAGGGCAAGCAATGCGACCGTCATGCCGTTTCCCCTTCCGAATCGTTTTTCTTTTCCGCCGGACGATCCTCTTCGGCGCGTTCCACGGCCGCGTCCGTCTCGTGGATCAACGCCTCTTCGGCCGTCTCCGTCGAACGGTTCAACACTTCCAGACGCACGAGCGTGACGCGCCGCTTCCGCCGCTTCAACACGGTGGCGCGACAACCGTCCGCCGTGATCGTCTGCCCCACGTGCGGCAACCGCTCGGCATGGAATTGAACCCAGCCCGACAATCGGTCGGCGTCTTCCGCCTCCAACGCCACGTCAAGTTCGTGGTTGATTTCGTCCAGACTGGCCTGTGCGTCGATTTCCCACACGTTCGGCCCCTTTTCGACGATGGCCGGTTCCGTATGATGAGGATCGGCGAAGACACCCGGCCCGACGATGAGTTCCAGCACGTCGTTCGGCGTGATAATGCCCGCCGTGCCGCCGTATTCGTCCAAGACGACGGCAAGCGGTTTGCGGCTTTTCGCAAACGTCAGGAGCAAATCGTCCAGCGTCATGGTTTCGGGCACGAACAGAGCTTCCTCCACGATGCCGGTATTTTTGGAGATGACACCCTCGATCGCGTCGGGCGTCCGCCGGTAGACAGGTAGAAACCAGTGCTTCGCGCCCCTTAACGTTTCCGCCCGCGTCGCCTCGTCGCGGTCGACGTCGTAGCCCTCGATGTCCACGCGCGGCGTCATCTCGTCGTTCGCGCAAAGTTCGGACAGACGCAACACGCCCTCGATCATCTCGACGTCCGCCTCGGACACGTCGCCGCGTTCGGCAGCCGTTTCAAGGACGGATATGAGTTCGGCGTCGGACAACGCGCGGCGCTCCCGCGCCAGCATGGGCGTGAACGCGCGTGACAGGAAGCGGAGCAGATGGTTGAACGGCGAAAGCAACCTACGCCAGAAGAGCAGAAGATGCGCACACGACGGGGCGACCTGTTCGGCATAGCGAAGCGCCAACCGTTTCGGCGTAATTTCGCCAAACGCCAACAGCAGAAGCGTCATCACAGGCACGGCCAAACACGCACCGAACGGGATGTAGGCGTGGAAGAGGCGATAGCCGATTGTCGAAATCGCGAAGTTGACGAACGTGTTACCGACGAGCAGGGTCGAAAAAAGAAGCGCTTTGTCGTCGAGACACTGCCGAATCCGCGCGTCGGCCTTCGGATTCTTCGCCCGGATACGCGCACGTTGGGCACCCGTCAGAGAGAAGAGCACCGTCTCAGACCCCGAAAAGAACGCAGAGAGAAAAAAGAGAACAGGAAGTGCGCAAACGGCCGCGATCATGCATCCTCCTTCGATGGACAATACGGCGCGAGCGGACAACCCGTGCAATTCGGACGGCGCGGGAAACAGCGCGTCTGCCCAAACGAGACGAGATGCGAGTTCCACGTCTTCCAATAGCGGACGGGCAGCAGACGGCGCAACGCCATTTCCGTTTCAAGCGGCGTGCGCGTGGCAATCAGCCCCAAACGGTTCGTAATGCGGTGGACGTGGACGTCCACGCAGATAGCCGGCAGATTGAACCCCACGGCCACGGTCAGATTCGCCGTCTTGCGCCCCACGCCCGGCAGTTCGCACAACTCTTCCACCGTGCGCGGCAGAACGCCGTTGAACTTTTCGCGCAGGACGCCCGGCAATGCATGAAGGTGACGCGCCTTGTCGTGATAGAACCCCACGGGATAGATCAACTTCTCCAATTCGGCAACGGGAATTTCTTCCAAGGCGTCCGGCGTGGCCGTGCCGCCCATGGCCGCGAAAAGACGGCGCACGGCCCCAGCCGTACAGGCGTCTTTCGTGCGAGCCGAAAGAATTGTCCCGACGAGGACACAGAACGGGTCGTGGGTCTGCGCCTCGATGAGTTCGATGATAGGCGCGGCATGAGCCTTGAACGCCTGTTTCAACAGCCGGTTGACGGCGGGTACGTCCTGCAGCGTCATGGCATCAACATTCGCACACCGCACGGCGGAGTACGCGATAAAACCTTCTTCATGTCGGCTGTTTCCGTCAACCCTTCACACCACGCTGACGCAGAATTTCGTACAGACACACCGCCGCCGCGACGCCCGCGTTGAGCGATTCGATCCGCCCCACCATCGGCAGGACGGCGATGAAGTCGCACGTTTCACGCACGAGACGCGACAACCCGTCCCCTTCCGCGCCGACGACAAGTCCGCTGCGTCCTTTGAAATCGACATCCGTGTACGGTTTCGCGTCATCGCCCCAGTCCAGCCCCGTGAACCACATGCCGGCCTCCTGGAGACTCTTCATGGCACGGACGATGTTCACCACGCGCGAAACCTTGAGGTACTCACTCGCCCCCGCCGACGCGCGGACGGCGGCGGGCGTAATGCCCGCACTGCGATCTTCAGCGATAACCACTCCCGTCACGCCGACGGCACACGCCGAACGGAGAATCGCGCCGACGTTCTGCGGATCTTCCAAATGGTCGAGCACGACGACCGTGGCATTCTCGTCCGCCGCGACATCCGCGACCAAATCCTCGAACGGCACGTAGGGATAGCCGTCCGTCTTGATGGCGACGCCCTGGTGGTGTCCGCCATGCGTGAGGAGATCGAGCCGCTTCCGGTCCTCGGTACGCACAATGACGCCCATCTGCCGCGCCACCTGGCGAAACCATGAGATCTCCCGCGCCTCACCTTTGTCGTAAGGCGGCAGAATCATCTCCGTGACCTTGCGGCGCTCAGCCTGCAGCACTTCAAGCACGGGGTTGCGCCCGTAAATCCATTCGCCGCCGGTCAACAGTTCCCGCGGTCCTTTATGTCGGTTGTTTCCCATGAGTGGAGATTATAGCAAAAAAGAACTCCCTTCGGAGTTCTTTCTTTAAGAGGGTGGTGGTGAGACAAGGATTCGAACCTTGGAAGGCGTAAGCCAGCAGATTTACAGTCTGCCCTCGTTGGCCACTTGAGTATCTCACCACTGGTGCTCGGGGCGGGACTCGAACCCGCAAGGATCTCTCCACATGCACCTCAAGCATGCGTGTCTGCCAATTTCACCACCCGAGCAGGCGTGAAAACGGGGTATATGATATCATATTCGCCCTTCGTCCGCAAGGGGGACGTTTGAAAAATTTTTGGCGAATGCACGATGAAGATCTTTGTCCGCATACGGGTCGACGGTCTGCGCCAATTCCGATGGGCGGTAACCGCTGCGAATCTCCCGTAACCGAACTGTCCGCGCGGCGACGTCCACCGCGAAATGCAGACGAAACATCCGAACGGACAGAACGCCCCCGCCGTCCGCCAACCGCACGACCCGTTTACGCGAAGCGTCGAACGGATCGTGTGCCAACTGGACTCGCGCCGTCGCCTCCAAATCCAGACCGCCCCGCGTTCGCACGAACGCCGCCTGTTGCGCGAACGCTGAGGATGCCTCGACCGTCCACACCGCGTTTGGTTGCGCGTCGACCCATCCCGCCCGCGCATTCGGAAAGGCATCCGCCGCCGGTACGTACGGCTTGATGTCGAGAATCGGCGTCCCATCCAACAAGTCGCATTCAGCAACGGACAACATGCGCCCGGCGACCGCAAGGAGGCGAACACACGAGAGACCGATGGGATTGGGGCGGTAGGGCGCACGCGAGGCGAAAATACCCACACGCCCGTGTCCGGGCGCAGACACGGGCGGCCGCGTCGTCGGCCGCCAGCCGCCACCGTTGCGATCAAACGCAAACAGCAACCAAATCCGTTCAAAGCCCGCGAGATCGCGCAACGCCATCTCAAAATTATGCCCCGCAAACAGCTCCACCCGCCCCTGCGCAGCGGCAAAGACGCCCTGACGCGGCGCCGCGTATTTATACGTAGCGTCTCCATGGAAGAATCCAATTGGTTCAAACGTCATGCGGCCTCCTGAAAAAAACAAAAACCACTGCGACGCAGTGGCTTCGTTTGGTGGCGAGAGGGGGATTCGAACCCTCAACCAGCAGATTATGATTCTGATGCTCTACCGTTGAGCTATCTCGCCGAAAACAGGGGATAGTTTATCAAACGCTCGTCCGCCCGTCAAGCCCTCGTACAGAAAAATCCAGTGGGGGTCTAGGTGCAATTCGCCTTGTCCCACAACCACTTAC
>CAYZYQ010000137.1:0-4722 GCA_964482645.1 uncultured Lentisphaeraceae bacterium
GCAGGCGGAGTTCGGGCATCTGAAGTTCTACCTCCTCGCGCCGGAGATGGAACTCTCGCGCGGGTTCTGCGACTTCTGCCTCTTCCCCGAGCGCGTCCACTACGGCGACGTCCTCCACAGCTACCTCGTGGAACTCAAGTACGCGGGGGCGGACGCCTCCGACGCGGAGATGGCCGCGAAGGTGAACGAGGCGAAGGCGCAGCTCGCGAAGTACCGCGCCGACCGCGCCGTCCCGTCGCTTGCACGCGCTACGACGCTCCACCAGATCGTCTACGTCTTCAAGGGCGCAGACTTGCACATGCTCGAAGAAATCGTCTGCGAACAGATACCGTAGGGGAAGGAACTTTCCGACAGAACATCAATCTGAGGGGCACGGAGGCGGGGAGTTTCGCGGTGTTGAATCAGACTTCAAGGAAACGCCCCAGCTTGCGCGGCGGCGGCGGCGGAAGCGGCGCGGCGGCGTAGCCTAACGCGAGATGCCCCACGCCCACGTACTTTCCGGGAAGGGAAAGTCGCTTCACGATTTCAGCGACGACACCGTTCGGATTTTCGGACTCCTCCTTGGCGCGATGGATCCAGCACGAGCCAAGACCCAGCGTGTGCGCGGCCAGCATCATATTGCCGAGAACGAGCGAACCGTCGCAGACCGCCGTGTTCACGTTCGATTCGACGAGGACGAGCAGAATCTCGGGCGCACCGTAGAACGGGTCGATTCCTCGGCCGAGAATCGCGGCGTTCTCCGCAGAGATACGCGCCCGAAGGGCGGCATCCTTAATACGGACAACGATGGGACTTTGAAGTCCTCGTCCCGACGCAGCCCAGACGCCGGCGTCCACAACCTTCTCCACAAGATCATCCGCGACAGAGTCCGGACGGAAATTCTTGCAGGAACGACGTTCCCGCACCACCTTTATCAATTCGTCGTACATTCAGTCTCCTTATCGGCGAACGTGCCGTTGCGCCGAAATGCGCCGACAGTCTCAATCGCCCGTGACATCGGATTATAACACAAAAGGCCGCCCGCGTCTTGTGCCTGTTTGCGCCACTGCAAGGCGTAACCAAGCGCCCCCCTTCGGACGAAATTTTCCCATATGCGCCGTCTCTGGAAAATCAGCGCAGAATCAACGTCAGGCCGCGTTCGAGACGCCGCACGACGGGGCCGCCACGAAGCAGGGGCAGGACAACGCCGTTCTCGCTCTGTAGAAAATCGGGTGGGACGATGCCACTCCCGTTCTGCGGAAGATACACCTTGCGGGTAAGGGTGTCCCAAAGCGCGACGAAACCGTTGTCCAGGCGCACGGGCCTGAACTGCCGGACGCACAAACCGTCCTGCCACAACGTCAACGCATGACACCGTGCCGGCGTGAGCCACATCGCCGTACCGTCCTGGTTGCAGCCGAACAGATAGAGCGTACGGTCGGTGTTGATTTCATTTGATTCGTTTTTCTCATGCCACGTGTCGCCATCGACCACGATCTGCTGCGAGCCTTTGTTCAGCGTCGTACGCACCTTGTATTTCCGTCCCGCCGTCAGTTCGATACCGTCCGTCTTGGCATCTTCTTTCCCGCCACACACATTCGCAGGGTCTCCGGCTTTGAGGTACATAAAACCGCCATACCCGTACGAAACCCGACAGTGCGCGTTGTGCCACATGTAGAAGCGTGCTTCGCCTGTACGCGCCCCCAGGAATTCATCATCCTTGTCCTTGTCGCTCATCCACGCCATCTCCATTTCCGCCGTCGTGTCGGAACGACCGGCCACGCCCGTGTCCACAAACTGCGTTCCGTCCGCTTCCACCCACGCAAGGTATTCGACTGGTTTCGCATTCGCCAGTTTCGCTTTTTGATCCGACGTCAGGAAGAGCGCCCCCACATCTTCCACGGGACGGTTCGGGACCACATAGTGGACGCGATTTTCGATGGCATCGTAAAGACCAATCTTTCCGTCTTTCACACACGGCCTAAAATCGCGAACACACGTTTCTGTTTCGTTGGTGTTCATCTGCCAGATCTTCAGCCCATAGCAGCGGGCGCGCGACGGATAGATGATCTGGTCACCCTTTTGGCACGCGAAGACGTGGAGGTTGCAACCGGCATCCACTTCGTTCGTCTTCGTCGTACGCATGATTTCTTTGCCGTCCAGTTTGAGCGTCTGCAACCCGACGGCAAACGATGCCTCGAACGTATGCTTTTCGGTTATTCCAATCGTCCATCCAGTGTAGCGATTGGTGTTGACGGCACCCGTTGTCGCGTTCGTCGTGAGAAACTCTGGATACCCTCCAGACGCCCCATAGCCCATCCAAAGTCCTTGGGCACAGTGCATCATGTAGAAACGGTTGGAGCTGACGGCATCACACGCGGCGAGCATCGTCCGCTCGTTCATCGCAGGGTCGAGATAGACGAACTTCTCGGTGTTCGGCTCCGTAAAGTCGTCCCGGAACGTACCCACAGCACGAAGGCCCGATTTGGCGCGGACACCTGTGTCCACGTGATGAGCGCCGCCGCCCGACACATACTCGCAGAAATAGTCGGGTTCCCCGTCCGCAAACGACACGTCCTCCTCGGAAGGCAACGCCACACCATTCGGATGAAAAATCGTATAGGACACGGTATCAATCAACGCCACGCGCCCCTGCCACCGACAGGGACTGAAATTGCGTACGAGTCGCTCTTCACCATCATCGCCCGTCTGCCAGATTTTCAGACCGTAGATACGCCCGGCCCCCGTGAACTTCGCACTCCCGGCGATGTTGTTGGCGAAGAGGTAGAAATTCAAACCGGTGTCGATGGTCAGATCCGACTGTTCACTGAAGACCTCCTTGCCGTCAATCTTCATCGTCTGGCTGCCGGCTCGCAGCTCCGTTTCAACCTCGTAGCGGCGGTGCGCCTCCAACACATGGCCGGTATCTTTGTACGAACCGTACCCCAAACCGGCCCTTCCATGGGCGGTGTGAAACAGGAAGACACGCGAGTCCGTATTGCCATCCTTACGCGCACCGAGAAATGCACGGTCGTACTCGTCACCTTCGCCGACGGCAGCCCATTCCATGTCCGCCCACATCCGCGTCCCCGAACGCGCCTTGACACCAACGTCGAACCACACCCCTTTCGGTACGTCGATGAAGTCGGTCTGCACCACGTTCGAGCCTGCTACAAGATCGACCGCGCTGCCGGAATAGAAGATTTCGCCCGAAACCGCATCGTAGAGCCCCACGCGGCCGTTCTTCGTACACGGCTGCAGATTACGGACGAGCGTATACGCCGAGCACGTATTCGTACCCGCGTTCTGCCAGATTTTCAACCCATAGCACCGAACGTTCGCAGGGCAGACGAATGTACCATCGCCGGCGTGACGAGCGAAGAGGTAGAGGCTCTGCCCGATGGCGACGGGCACGGAGGACGTTGACGCATGGACATTGTAATTCGCAACATCAATGGTTTGCGTCCAGATGATTGCGCCGTCGGCGGTGTTCGTGGCAACGGCAAAATCCGCCGCCATGTCGTAGACTCGACCCGTTCGCCATTTGGGCTTATCCCACGGATTGGTCGTCTGCAGCGGCAACGACACGCCACAAGCCGCCGCGATTTTTTCGTCGGATCCACACGCGAGGAAACACATGGTCGAAGTCCCGTTCGTTGCGTCCGCGCCGAGTAAACACGATTCATGCGAAAGGGACGTCCATTCCAGCTGGGCCTCAACCTTCGTCCCTGAACGCGCTTCGACACCCAAATCTACAAACTGGTCGCCCGTCGCTTCCACGTAGTCGAGCAATTCGTCCGGAACTTCGGCATGAAGTGACAGTGCCGCGCACATAAGTCCCGCGTACAAAATCCCACACAGATACCGGGCGACGCCCGGCGTTCCACTGAAAGCCTTTACGCTAAATTTCATTGACAGTCCTTTCCGATACCATATCCACGTGGGATAAATTGCAAAAGTGTAGACAACGACAATAACTACATTATATATCGATTTTTTTTTCCTGCAACTCTAAATCGCTTGGCAATCGCATTTCATTGACGCGGAACATCGGAGAATGGTAAAATGACCGGCATGGCGAAGACACTCAAAATTCCCTATGGGTTCAAAGACTTCAAGACCATCCGCGAGGAGGGCTACTACTACGTCGACAAGACGGCCTACGTCCGGCGGATGGAGGAACGCGACCGGTTCGTCTTCTTCGTGCGTCCCCGGCGCATGGGCAAGTCCCTCTTCGTCGAGACGCTGCGCGGCTACTACGACGTCAACGAGAAGGCCAATTTCCAAAAACTCTTCGGCGGCCTCGACATCGGCGAGAACCCGACCGAGAACGCGAACAAGTACCAGGTGCTCGCGCTGGACTTCTCCCTCGTCGGCGGTATGTCCGGAGCAACGCTGGAGGAGAGTTTTGAAATCTACCTCGGCTCATGCCTGTCCGATTTCCTGTACCGCTACCGCGCCGCCTACGGGGAGGACTTCGTGAAAGAGGTCTCGCCGAAGCCCGCCGCCGAGAAGTTCAGTGACATTGTATTGCGCGCGCGGATGGGCGGCTTTCCAATCTACCTGATCATCGACGAGTACGACAACTTCACGAACACGCTGTTGCGCAGCGAGGCGAACGCGGACTACCGCGCCGTCACGCACGGGGCGGGGTTCTACCGGAACTGGTTCAAGAAGTTCAAGGAGGCGTGCTCGCGCATCTTCATGACGGGCGTCTCGCCCGTGACGATGGACGACCTCACG
>CAYZYQ010000138.1:0-4711 GCA_964482645.1 uncultured Lentisphaeraceae bacterium
AAAAAAAAAATGGTATATTAAACGGCGTTTCACGGCGGAAAAGGCGTGTGACGGGTGAGGTTTTTGCCCTCTTTCAAGGGGCGTTTCCACCACCCGGCGCGGGCTTTTCCGTAAAACAAAAAGGAAATTTGTCATGGGTCGATATCTGAAATCGCTTTCGATGAAGGGGCTTGACGGCAAGGCCGTCAAGATTCCCTCGTGTTGTATCAACTGCGAAAAGTCCCTATGTAAGATGCCATGTGACGAATATGTGAAGGAGATGGGAGATACAAGATGTGCACGGTTCGAAATGGAATTTGGATTTACGCAAGACGAATTCAAGTTCTGGAAGTGTAAAACGTTTTGGGTCGTACATATATCTATTACTTTTCTTTTGCTATGGTGTTCACATAAAATGGGATTCTTTGAAAACGGTCAGCTACCCATTGACAATAAGGCGCCTGTCGATTCTCCACAAAGAACCGTTGCAAGTAACGTTGTGACAAGAACTTCTACAAACGTAACCACCTCTCAGTCGTCTTCCTATTTTCAATGGGAGGCATCCAATCGGATTCTTGCTTTGAGGAGGGATTTGTATGGCTTCTGAATTGACATTCCGGGATGTCTATAAAACACTATGGAAGTGCCGCGATTTCGAGATTTCAACGCTTTGGCAGCGTTCGGCGCTGTTGGGGACGTTCATGGTACTCACCTATGCTGGATACGGGGCGTTGCTGTTGTCTGTGTTTAAAGACGCGAAGTCGATTCGCTGGGAGCTGTTCAACCTCATGGCCGTAGGGACGTGTTGTTTCGGTACGTTGTTCTCCATGTTGTGGATTATGATGTTGAAAGGATCCAAACGGTGGTACGAGACGTGCGAGGCGGCGTTGAATGCTTTCAAGGAGGAAATGCCCGACGAGGTCTTCCATGATGAGGAGGTTCGCGAGAATTCGGCTTTTGGGGTTTTCTATTCATCAAAGACGCGGAAATTTCTGGAAGAATATGAAGTCGACGATTGTCCGTTTTCGGCGGCGGCGGGACGTTACTCCGTGTCGCGGGTGGCGATAGCCGTCGGACAGATTTCCATTGCGGGATGGCTCTTTCTCGGCGCTCTCCACCTCTTGGCCTTGAGAACAGGGCAGACCGTTGCCCTCGGACTGTTGCATCAATACGCATTCCAGTCCACTTTCGTGTTGTTCTGCGGATGCATGGTGTTCGCATTTGTGTTTCTGGGGAAACATGTGGAGAGTTCGTCCGCACCATGAGTGAACCTAAAATCGATGACACATCAAGACAGGAGCATGAAGACAGGAGCATGTTTTCGAAATTCAAGAAACGTTTTGAGATTGTAATGGGAAAATTAAAATCTGACAATTGTGTTAAAGGGAATCGAATTGGAGAATTAAAATGAAGCTTATGAAAATGTTGACCGGCATGGTACTTGCTGGAACGATACTTGCATCTACCAATGCCGCCACGGTGTCGGATGTGTGGGCGCAGCAGCGGTGGCCGTGGAATGCGCTTGTGGACATCGACTACACGTTGGGCGGTGACACGACGGGATTGGACGTGGACATTTCCGTGACGGATCGTATGACGGGCAAGACCTACCATCCTGTCTGGTTGAGCGAAATCCCGCCGACGACGGCAGGGAAACACCGTGTGACATGGGATACGTACAAGGACGGGATTTCCACTTCGACGGACATGGTGGCGACCGTGACATGCCGCCGCATTCCATTGGCACGTTATCTGGTCATTGATTTATCTGGTGGGGTTGAGGCCACTTCCTATCCCGTGACGACGTTTTCAGATCTGCCGGTTGGCGGATGGGCGGACGAATACAAGACGACGAAACTTGTGTTGCGCCGTATTGAAGCGGGAACGTTCAAGATGGGGACGAACGGGGTTTTGACGACGATTTCAAAACCGTTTTACCTTGGCGTGTTCGAAGTGACGCAAAAGCAGTATCAACTTGTCATGGGAACGAACGCGCCTTCCATCCCTCAAGATTGCACCGGTGACATGCGGCCAGTTGAATATTGCGGGTATGACTTGATTCGGGGGGCGAATGCCGGTGACGAATGGCCGCGTCGTGCCATTGTAGACCATACGAGTTTCATGGGCAGACTGCGACTGAAGACGGGCATGAACGGCTTCGACCTCCCCACGGAGGCAGAGTGGGAATACGCTTGTCGTGCGGGAACGACAAGTCTGTTCAACAATGGCGGAGATACGGAAAACGATATGAACGTGGTCGGTCGGTACTACGGAAACCGAACTGATGGACGTGGTGGGACTGGTGGTTTGGCAATAGTTGGGTCTTATCAACCCAATGTCTGGGGACTCTATGATATGCATGGCAATGCTTGGGAGTTTTGTCGCGATAGATTCGAAAAAGAACTGTCTGGTGGTACGAATCCTGTTGGGCCACTTAGTAGTGATGACAAAGATATCAACTTAAAATCGGGACGAGTGATTCGAGGTGGAGGGTATACGGGCTCTGAACTACCTCAATCGGGGCTAGGAAATGAAATCCCCTCAGCTACTGCGGAAATGTTCGCCCGTCCGGGACACAAGGTGTGTACTTCTTGCTTTCGTTGCGCATCAATCTTAAAGTGCTATAGAACAGAAGCCAATAATAGTAGTGGTGGATATCGTTGGGTTCGAGAGTTTCGACAGACGGCAGGCTTTCGTCTTTTCTGCTCCATAGGGCAATGAGGCGTTGTAATATCACATCTACAGTCGACGGCATTTTTCCACCGCCGTCTTTCGACACGGGCTGGCGCGACTTGATGTTCCGCGACGAGGCTTCGGGAAGCGACCGGGTGTTTACCCAGCGGATTGAATGATGGAGCGACGCGGAAATAGAATGGTACACGGCATGTCGATGCCGGTTCGTGTCGTTTCTGGCGATGCGCGTATGGGAATGGCGAATGACGGAGACGGGGATTCAGTCATCGATCCGCGTGACGGCGTAAGGTGAAATCGGGATTGGCGATGGGTTTGGATATGCTGAAGAAATGTGTCGTGGCATTCGGCTGTCTGTTGGTGACGGCTGTGGCGTGGGGTACAACCGACGTGAACGTGGTGGCCGCGTCGTCTTCAGTCGCGTTCACGCTGGACTCGCGGGCGGGGCGCGGGCCGATCGAGACGGACCGCGCCGAGACCCTTCGCTGGTCGACGCTGTGGGACGGCGTTCACGGGGAGGGCGTCGCCGTCTCGGCGTCGCTCGCGCAGGACGGCGCGTCCCTCGCCGAGGGGCTTTCGGGCGAGGGCGGCCGGACGTGGCGGATGCCGGACGCCGGGATCTACGTGCTGACGCACACGTCGTCCACGAACGGCGTGGCGGCGGCGGTCGAGACCGCCACGTTCGTGGTGACGGGCGACGGACGTGGTTCGGGCGGCACGGCCGACGGTTCGGATGCGGGCGGTTCGCCTGACGTGAACGTGGTGGCCGCGTCGTCTTCGGTCGCGTTCACGCTGGACTCGCGGGCGGGGCGCGGGCCGATCGAGACGGACCGCGCCGAGACCCTTCGCTGGTCGACGCTGTGGGACGGCGTTCACGGGGAGGGCGTCGCCGTCTCGGCGTCGCTCGCGCAGGACGGCCTCCCGTTCGCGGTCGGCCTGGACGGCGAGGGCGGACGGATCTGGATGGCCCCGGACGTCGGGTTCTACACGCTGACGCACACGACCTACACGAACGGCGCGGCGGGCGCGGTCGAATCCGCCACGTTCGTGGTGACGGGCCGTCCGGCGGGGGAGGGCGCGGGGACGGACGACCCGGATGCGCCCGCGTCGCCCGCCCTCTACCGCGTGGTCGACCTGTCGGGCGGGACGAACGCCGCCGCCTATCCGGTCTCGCACCTCTCCGCCGCGCCGCGCGGCGGCTGGACGGACGAGCACAGGACGACGAAACTCGTCCTCCGCCGCGTCGAAGCGGGGACGTACAGGATGTGGAACCGCCGGCCCGCCACGCTCTCGAAGCCGTTCTACGTCGGCGTGTTCGAGGTGACTCAGCGGCAGTGGGAACTCGTCATGGGCGGGAATCGGTCGTACTACAAGGGCGACGCGCGGCCGGTCACGAACGTCTCCTACGACGACGTGCGCGGTCCGGACGCGGGGGCGAATTGGCCCGCGTCGTCCGCCGTCGACGCGGCGAGCTTCCTCGGCGTGCTGCGGGCGAAGACGGGGCTGGACGGCTTCGACCTGCCGACGGAGGCGCAGTGGGAGTACGCCTGCCGCGCGGGGACGGACTCGCGGTACAACGACGGCGGCGACGCCGAGGAGTCATTGAAGACCCTCGGGCGCTACGCGGGCAACACGAACGACGCGCGGGGCGGCCATTCCGTCGCCCACACGACGGTCGGGTCGTACCTGCCGAACGCCTGGGGCCTGTACGACATGCACGGCAACGTGGGCGAACTGTGCCGCGACTGGTACGGCGCGTTGTCCTACGGGACGGATCCCGCCGGTCTGCCGTCGGGGACGAACCGCGTGAATCGCGGCGGGACTTGCTCTTGGAAGGCATCTTCGTGCACGTCGTTTTATCGACAGGGCATCGACCCTTCGCGAAGATATTCGAACGAAGGTTTCCGCCTCGTCTGTTCCGTGACGGACGACGAGGAGGGGCCGACCGCCGACGTGCCGTTCGCGGACGGAGACGTGACGGTCTCCGGCTGGTCGGGCAGATACGACGGCGTGGCGCACGGCGTGTCGGTGACGCTGGCCG
>CAYZYQ010000139.1:0-4666 GCA_964482645.1 uncultured Lentisphaeraceae bacterium
CAAGCGGTCCGCGACGGACGGCGACCGAATCATTGATCCCACGCTCCACGGTCACGGCCGCGGACAACGAAAGCTCGACCGCGTCGCCCGCCGCCCACGCGCGGTCGATGCGCAGGAACTCGCCCGCCTCCACGCCGGCGACGGCCTCGCCGTTGACCTTCACTTTCGCCCACGCGCCCCAGGACGGAATGCGCACGAAAAGCGGCCACGTGCCGCCACGCGCCTTGAGGACGTCGAGCCGCACGTCGTCTCCGAACGGATAGACGCCCGACGTGCGGATGGTGGCGACGTCCGTCGTCACCGTGGACGGCGCGTAGGCGACGGCGGCCAGGCCTCCCTTCCTGCGCATCCAGAGGGACTGCACGAACTTCGGCCATGCGAAGTGGAAGTTCGAGCGGCAGCACCCGAAACCGGCGTCCGGCCCCGGCGTCATCGCCCCGCCGTCGCCGTTGTTCGCGAACCCGAATCCGTGCTTCGCGCCGCATCGCGGCTGGTTGAGGACGAGATAGTAGCGCATCCCCCTTCCATCGTCGCCGAGCGTCGCGGGAAGCACGTTGAACGCCACCACCTCCAGGTCGTCCGCCGCCGCCACGGAGCCGATCGCGGACACGACGTCGCGGCACGACAGAATGCGTTCCGCCGTCGCGCACAGTTCCGTCCCCTCGGCGGACGACCTGCCGGAAAGCGGTTCAGTTCCGTTCACCATCCGGTCGACGCGCCCGTCCATGCGCATCGCCCAGCCGTCGGGGGCGAACGCCGCACGGTAGGCGGAGACGTCACGGTCGTCCCACGTCAGGCGGCTCTTGAGCGCGGGTGCTTTCAGACCCTGCATGAAGTTCACGATGTGGCAGCGATAGCCGTCCTCCCACGAACCGTCGCCGCCGTCGTGATAGTAGGCCGTCCAGTCGGAAATCTGCGCGGCGACCAGCCGCGCGAAATCGAGAAGAGATGCGTCCTTCGTCCTGTCGTGGAGCCACAGCACGACCTCAAGTTCGTCGCCGCCCCGGCAGGCCGCCCATGCGGAATCGGCCATGAGCGGTCGCTCCACAAGACGCTTCGCCTGATAGGCGAAATAGCGGCGCAGGAACGGCTCGACACGCGGGTCGCCCGTCGCCTCCGCCCAGTCGCGCGCGTAGTGGAGGGCCACCATGTCCGCCCACCAGTTGTCGTTCTTCGGCCCGAAATCCCCGTTCGGACGCTGCGAGGCGAGAAGCGCGTCGATCCAGCGCTTCGCCCGTGTCTTGAGCGTTTCATCGCCCAACACGAGCGCAAGCGCGACAAGCCCCTTTGCGTAGTAGGGGCCGCGTTCCCAGGCGTACTGTCCGCCGCGCGTTCCGCCGGTAAGCCAGTCCGAATGGCCGATGTCGTCGTAGAGCTCCTCGGCGTGTCCGGTGAGTCCGTCGCGCTGGCGTTCAAGCTGGAGGAGCAGCCACCCTTCCGGACGCACCGCGCCCAACGGCAGGACGTCCATCGCCCTTGGCTTGATTCCGCCGAACAGGCACGTTCCCGTCGCGGCCACGACGGCCGCCGCAATCAGTCTCTTCATCTCGCTTTCCTTGTCGCTTAATCAAACAATCGACCCACGTAAAAATCGCCGCACAGCCCTGCTCCGACAATGACTTCCTACAGCACGAGCGGCTCCTCGACGTCCAGCGCGGGCTTCGCGCCGTAGTGCTCGATCCGCTTCCGGTAGTCGCGTCCCAGATAGTAGTAGCGCAGACTGTCCACGTCCGCATCGCAGATTTTTTCGAGACCGGCCTTGAGCGCCGTCCACTGCGCCGGATCCACATTGCATTCGAACACGGAGTTCTGGACACGGATGCCGTAGTCCTGGCACTTCTTCGCGACATGGCGAAGCCGACGCCTCCCGCCGGCATCCATGGTCGAAACGTCGTAGCTGACAAGCACCATCATGGCAATTCCTCACTTCACGATGAACGGCGGATAGGCGTCCAGGTCGCCGCGCAAATGCCGTGCCAGCAGCTGCGCCTGCAGGAACGGAAGAAGCCCGACTTCAACCTTCTCGCCCAGAAAGGGATGGACGACCGTCTCCTTCTTGCGTTTCTGCCATTCCACCAGAATGGACTTCCGCGCGGCCTCGGACATCTCCACCGCACCAGACTCGGAAAAGGCGAAGTCCCTGCGACGGACCTGCCCGCGGTTGACGAGCGACAGCGCGAGACGGTCTGCGAAGATCGCACGGAACTCCTCCATCAAATCGAGCGCCAGGCTTGGCCGTCCGGGGCGCAGCGCGTGCAGGAACCCGATCTGCGCGTCGAGTCCGACGCTCTTCAGCGCACCCTCGCAGTCATGCGCGAGAATCACGTACAGGAACGACAACAATGCGTTCATCGGATCGCGCGGCGGACGGCGGCTGCGCCCGTCCATGCGAAAATCGTCGCCCGGCGCGACGATCAATGCGTTGAACGCGCCGAAGTAGCAGACGGCCGCCTCCCCCTCCAATCCGCGGATCGTTTCGACGTCGTCCGCCCGGCGGAGACGCTGCACGACGTTCGCAAGCCTCACAATGGCGTCCGCGCAGGAATCGTCGTCGCCGTGGTCGCGCAGACGACGCTGAAGGACGGATCGCGCATTCAGCACCTTCCCAATCACGAAACTCCGCGCGACGTCCGCGCACTTCGCGCCGTCGTCCGCCGCCTTCATCTGCGCCACGCGCAGGAGGACGTTCCCGCTTTTCCCGCCCTCGACACGCGCCAGCGGACGGCCGCGTTCCGTCAGGAAACTGACATGGACGCCGCGTTCCGCGCACAGGCCCAGCAGAAACGGGCTGCACATGACGTTCCCGAAGCAGACGACGCCCGCCAGCGTGTGGATTGGCAGACGCATCACGACCTTCCGTTCCAGTTCCGCGACGACCGTCTCTCCTTCCTGCCGGAGGTAGACGCCCTGCGTGGAAACGTAGAGCGTGTTCAGCAGTTTCTTCATGACACACCCTCCTCCGAAAGACGCCGTTCGATCCACGCCCGCGCGGAGCGTCCCTGCCTTTTCGGCTGGCAGTCGTCCACGAGCGAACACGATTCGCACCACTTGCCGTATTCGGCCGGGGGAATCCGGTGGCCGCGCAGGAGACCATGCACGGCTTCGACCGTCCGAACGGTCAGCCCCCGCAGCTCCACGTCAAACGCGACGTCCACGCGCCGCCGCGTCTCGCCGTAGAAGAGCGCACCAGACGGAACCTCGACGTCCAGCATCTCCTCCAAACACATCGCCTGTGCGCAGAGCTGGACTTCGTCGGCGCGATGCGCTTTCGGCTTTCCACGCTTATATTCGACAGGGAACGGACGCCAGAATCCGTCCGCCCCCGCAAGCGGGGCCGCAATGCGCAGACCTCGCGGATCGTCCGTCTCCGCAGATCTGTGGAATTCGACCATGTCCGCGACGCCGACGACGCCCAGCCTTCGCGAAGCCAGCCGGACCGCCGTCGCAAGACGCACGTCGCGACGGCTCTCATGCTCCCGCCGATCGACGCGTTCGTGCAAAACCCGCCCCTCCGCCGTCAACGCATTCTCCGTCCACACCCCTTCAAGATGGATGAGCGCACACTGCCGCAGACAGAAGACCGCATGCTGCAGCGCCGACAACGGGGCCATCTCTTCGTCGGGACAGACGCGAAACGGTTCTGAATCGTCGTTCGCCATCTTGAGGGGGACGGTTCGCGGAGACAAAGGCGTCAGCCCTTGATTTCAAGCGCGACGCCGGCGGGAAGATCCGACGGATCCGGAAGCGAAACCTCGTAGTCGTTGAAACGGCGCGGCACTGCGACTTCCGCTTTGCGCACAATCTTCACACGGTCGAACAACTTGTGGGAGGGGGCGTTTCCAAGCGCCGTCTCATGCTTGAAGACGATCAGCTTCTGCGTCGCCATCTGACCGCGCGCGGCGGAATGATCCTGGTCGAACATTCCGACGAGCGCCTTCCACAGTTCCTCAAGGTCCTCCTGCGAGAATCCGGTCTGCTTCGCCAAGGCAGGGGAGACGAAACCGTAGGCGACGTAAAGTCCATAGGGAACGGTGTTCTTGCGCCCCATCGTGCGGTTGTCGCCTCCCTGCTTCTCGGCCTCAGCCTCCGTTGCAACCGCCATGCGCGTGATGGAATGCTCCAGCGTGACAATCGGATCGACCGAACGCGCAAACGTCAACTGCACGGGACCGCGAACCTGGCCCGCGTTCGCGCCCGTCGACATGACCGCGCCGAACGTGCGAATGTCAAAGTAGTCCTTGCACATCTGGGCGCGGGCGTTCGCGATTTCACCGCCTTGCCCCTGCCCTTCCTTGTTGCGCTTCTTTCCGTCGGCGGAGTCGGCCGGCGGCTTCGTCAGATCGATCCCCAGTTTCGCGTACGCGCCATCTATTTCGTTGTTGAGGATCGCCTTCTCCTTCACGAAGATGTCGTATCCGGCCTCCGTACCCTTCGTCAGCTGGACATAGTTGCGTACTTTGCGCTTGAGGCAGACGTCCGTGACGAGTCCCTGCCCCGTTTCCGCGTCCATGCGCGGCAGATTGCCCGCGTCGGGGTCGCCGTTCGGATTGCCGTCCCTGACGTCAAAGACAAGCATGAAGTCATAACGATTCGTGATTTCGCTCATTTCACTGTCTCCTTGATTTTCAATTGTTCTGTTGAATCACGCTTCCGCGCCATCGTCCTT
>CAYZYQ010000140.1:0-4523 GCA_964482645.1 uncultured Lentisphaeraceae bacterium
CGAAGGCGGGCGAGGACTACAAGGCGACGACGGGGGTTCTCGAATGGCCGGACGGCGACAGGAAGGCGAAGAAGATTCGCATCCCGCTCATCCCCGACCTCGTGGCGGCCTACGACGGCGTCCCGTCCAAGACGTTCACGGTCAGATTGTCGGCTGTGTCTGCGGACGAGCTGTACGACTTCGAGCGCCTGCCGACGTTCGCGGCCGGCGACACGTGCACGGTAACGGTCACGGAGACGTCGAAGGAAGGCGTGACGGTTGCGTCCGTCTACGCGAAACAGGCCGCGAAACGCGCGACGGTGAAGAAGGACGAGGACGTCCCGCTGTCGAGCGGCACGTTCTTCGGCGTGGTCGAGGAGGACGGGAATCGGCTGACGAACGGTCTGCCGAAGCTGGCGTCCATTACGTTCACGGCCTCGACGGCGGCGCCCCCTGCGCTCTCCGCGAAGGTCGCCGTGGGCGGCAAGACGTGTACGTTCAGCGCGAAGGGTTGGGACGATATGTCGGCGGGTGGCGGTGTGCCAGCGGTACGCACCCGCACACTTGTAAACGTCCAGAAGGTGGGCAAGGTCGCGCACACGAACACGCTGACGGTAGCCGTGCGCGACGGCGCGACAACGGACGAGAACGCATGGCTTGAAGCCGACGCGACAGTGGAACTGGTGATGAACGTCCCCGACGTGAAAGGGAAGGGCTTCCAGACGGGCGTCCGCTACGCGGGCGCGTTGTACCGCCAGAACGCGAAGATCCAGGCGTACCTCGACGCGGCACTGAAATTTGCCGGGTACTACACGGTGGCGCTCGTGGCGGACGGCGGGGCGGGACGCCCCGCCCTACCGGATGGCGGAACAGACGCCCAATCGGCGGGACGCCCCGCCCTACCGGATGGCGGAACAGACGCCCAATCGGTAGGGCGCGACGTCCCTGTCGCGCCGAACGGCGGGCGTGATGACGATGATGGCTCGATTGGCAACGGCTACCTGACGCTGACGATCGACAACAAGGGCAATGCGAAGGTGGCCGGCATTCTTGCCGACGGCGCGACGAAACCCTCGGCCGCGCCGAAGGCCTGCGCCGTCGTGGCGGACGGATCGTCCGCGAACGGCCTTGCACTGCTCGTGCCGGTGCATTTCGCGAAGGGGACGGTCTGCTTCGGCGGCACGCTGCGCCTCTACGCGGTCGAGGACGCCTCGAACCCCGACGGCTCGGGAATCCGCATCGTGGCGGATGCCGCAAGCCCGCTCGCGTGGTATGACGATTCGGCGGTCGGGTGCGTCGCCATACATGGCGACGGGAAAAAGATCCCCCTCGCTCCCTGCGGCGGGTGGTACGACAAGGTGGTCAATCTCCAGCGCCACTACCTCGACTACGCGCTCTCGGTTGAGACTGCGGACGTCACGGCGTTCCCGGCGGACGAGCTGCCCGATGGCTACCGTTTCGTCGAAGGCGTGTCGCCGGACGGCTTCGCCCTCGCGCTGGAGAACGACAAGGTCGTCCACGACAGGAAGAAGATCGTGAAGACGAACCGTCTCACCGACTTTGCGCTCAGCACGAACGTCTGCAACGTGTCGGTGAAACTGGCCCGCGCGACGGGCCTCGTCACGGGCGGGTTCTCGCTCTGGGGCGAAAGCGTGGACGGCGCGAAGCAGAAGGAGCTGACGGGCTTTAAGGTGTACGGTGTCCTTCTTCTCGCCCGCGACCCGTCCGCGCCGCTGGACGACCACGTTGTCGCGCCCGGTTTCGTCACGAAGAAGGTCAAGACGACGTACTACGACGACAATGGACGGAAGAAGACCCTCACGTGGCCGTTCTCTGCGCCGTTCAATATCGTAGGCGAGTAAGCCCTAGAGGAGGCTCCATTCCGCCACGGCGTTCTCGGCCTCTGCCACCTTCCGGGGACTCCCCCATGGGATGTCCCCGCGCTTCTTTTTCCCCGTCGTATTACAGGCGTTGCCATTTCCTCTTTGCTGCCCCACGGGATATTGCAACAATATTCGGCTTTCTTTCTCCGCCAGTTTGTGATAAACTCTCCCGCCATATGAAAAACAAAAAGTTTTTGGTGGCCACTGCCGGCGTGATGGCCGTGGCGGGTGTTTTTGCCGAAGCGGCTCCGGCCGCGGCGGCGGCTGTTCCAGCGGAACTTCCGCTGACGGAGAAGATGACTCTTCTCGCGCTGCAGATTGGTTTGATCCTGTTTGCGGCGAAACTCGGAGGCATGTTGGCCTCGCTTGTCAAACTACCGAGCGTGCTGGGCGAACTGGGCGCGGGTATTCTCATCGGGCCGTGGGCTTTGGGCGGCATTGGGTTCGGAACGGGGTTGTTCCAGTACGGCCTGTTCCGGGGGGGCGTTCTGGAAATAGCCAAGGCGGCGGGTGGATCGCCGTTCGCCGTTTCGCCCGAACTGTATGGTATCTGCACGATTGCCTCCGTTGTCCTTCTGTTCTTGTCGGGCATTGAAACCGACCTAAAGATGTTCCTCCGCTTTGCGTTCGCGGGTTCGCTCGTGGGCATTGGCGGCGTGGTGTTTTCGTTCTTCTTCGGTAACTTGTGCGCGGTCTATGCGGTCAGTATGTTTCCCGATCTGCTTGGTGGCATCGACTGTCTGGCGAAACTCCACACCTACGTGCAGGCGGGCGAGGTGATGAAAGCCGTACTCGATCCGACGGCGCTCTTCATGGGCATCATGTCCACGGCCACGTCGGTCGGCATCACGGCGCGTATCCTTTCCGAGCGGCGCAAGATGGATTCGGCGGAGGGCGTGACGATCATGGCGGGCGCCGTGATCGATGACGTGCTGGGAATCATCGTGCTCGCGATTGGCATGGGCATCATCGGGGCGCAGACGGCGGGCGCCGCCGCCGGCGCGGCGAAGGCCGGCATCCCGTGGGGGCAGATCGGTCTTACCGCGCTGAACGCGATTGGCGTGTGGCTGGGCGGTACATTGATTGGCCTTGTCCTGGCGCGGCGCATTTCCTGGTTGCTCAAGCTCTTCAAGTCGCCTGTTGCCATTGCGACGTTGGCGTTCGGGCTTTCGCTCGTGATCGCGGGTCTCTTCGAGGCGTTGGGGCTCACGCTGATCATCGGCGCGTACGTGATGGGTCTGGCGCTCAGCCGTACGGATCTCAAGCACATGATCGAGGAGAACCTGCAGAGCGTGTACACGTTCCTCGTGCCGGTCTTCTTCTGCGTGATGGGCATGATGGTGGATATGAGCGCACTCTGCTCGAAACCCGTGCTCGTCTTCGGCGGGCTCTACACCGTGCTGGCCATTCTGGCGAAGGTTGTTGGCTGCGCACTGCCGTCCTTCCTCTGCGGATTCAACACGAAAGGTGCGCTTCGCATCGGCGCGGGTATGATTCCGCGTGGTGAAGTGGCGCTCATCATCGCCGGCATCGGCCTCTCGAATGGGTATCTCACGCAAGAGGCGTTCGGCATCGGCATTCTGATGACGCTCGTCACCACGGTCGTCGCGCCGCCCTGTCTGATGGGGCTGTTCAACGTGAAGGGCGAGGGGGTGCGCGGTTCCCGCAAGACGAACACGAAGGGATCGAGTGCGTTCTCCTTCCGGTTGTCGTCCGAACCGATTGCGCAGTTGATGCGCGACCATCTCGTGACGGCGTTCCAAAAGGAAGGCTTCTTCACGTATCTGCTCAACTCGTCGGAGGACATTTGGGCGATCCAGATGGACGAAATCGAAATCTCCATGCGGCGCGAGGGCGACGCCATCCACTTCGAGTGCACGCCGGAGGAGGAATCGATCGTGATGACGGCGTGGATGGAAGTTGTCGGCGAAATCCACGACATCGCCAAGAAAATTGAAAAGCCCATCCGTCAGGACGATCTTGAAACGCTCTTGAAGAAGGAGGCGGAGCTGCCGTGCGCTGGCGGCATGGGCGTGAGCCGCTACGTGCAGAGTTTCACGATGTTGCCCGCGTTCAAGGCGACGTCAAAGAAGGAGGCCATCGAGAAGATGGTGGCCGCGCTGGCCGTGGCGAACCCGCAGCGCGTGACCGACGTCGAAGCCGTGAAGGCGGCTGTGCTGTCGCGTGAGGATTCGATGCCGACGGGGCTGGATTGCGGCATTGCCGTGCCGCACGGGCGTACGGATGCTGTGCGTGGCATCGTTGGCGCGGTCGCGTTGGTGGACGTGTCGTCGAATGCGGGCAGTGCGCTCGCCGACTACGAGACGATCGACCACTCGGCCGTTCGGATCATCGTGCTTACCGTCGCGCCGGAATCGGCGCAGACGCCGTATTTGCAGGTGATGGCGTTCATCAGCCGCGCCCTCCGCGCGGGCAACGGTTACGAGAAACTGCTGGCCTGCAAGACGGAGGAGTCCATGCGCGAATTCTTCCGCGCCGCGAAGTAAGGCGGGCTTCCGCTTTTGTTCCACCACCTCCAATGTGCCGGGCGACGGCATGTTGGGGGTGGTTGTGTATCTAGCGTGGATACGGGCGTTTTGTGCTATAATGGCGGCGTGGTAGGAAAAATGCTATAATCGTTTCTGTTTAACATCAGTCATC
>CAYZYQ010000141.1:0-4504 GCA_964482645.1 uncultured Lentisphaeraceae bacterium
CCTTCAGGTAGTAGAGCGCCATGTCGCTGTTGAACACGCACTCCTTCCCGATGCACGCCGTCGCGAAGCAGTAGCCGTCGTACCACGGCTTGATGGACCTCACGATCGCCGCCGGATCGCCGTCCACGAAACGACCCGTCCCGAGGAAGTCCGAATACATCTTCACGACCTCGGCCTCGGAGAAGCCGGCCATCGCGTTGAACTCCTCGTCCTGCGTGAGGTTGGCGGCGATGTTGAAGCCGCTCGTGAGGTCGTCCATCGTCACGGGCGAGACGCCCGTCATGAAGATGCGCGAGCACGCCTCCTTGAACGCCTTGAACCAGTTGCGGTAGAAGCCCGCCCCGTGCGTGACGGCGCGGTAGTCCGGATTTGCCTCGTCGCGCATCATCGCGTTCGTGAAGTTGTCGTACTCGTCGATGACCAGGTAGATTCCATGTCCGTGCAGACGCCTTCTGGCCGCGATCTCGTTGAACTTCTCCGCCGCCCCCTTCCCGCGCAGACGTTCCGCGAACCCGGGTTCATAGAACCTGGCGTAGGCGAGCAGGAACACGTCGAGCTGGGTGGAAAGGTAGCTCTCGAAACGCTCCTCCAGAGACATCCTGGCGCCCTTGTCCACGACCGAGAAGTCCAGCGGAAGCACGAGGTACTTGTTCGCGTTCTCCGTCGGGTTCTCGCCGATGTCGAGGCCGCCGAAGAGTTTTTGGAAATTGGCCTTCTCGTTGACGTCGTAGTAGCAGCGCAGCGTCTCGACGAAGAGGGACTTGCCCATGCGCCGGGGACGCACGAAGAAGACGAAACTGTCGCGTTCCTCCATTTTGCGGATGAAGGCCGTCTTGTCGACGTAGTAGTAGCCCTCCTCGCGGATGCGCTTGAAGTCCTTGATGCCGTAGGGAATTTTGAGTGTCTTCGCCATGTCCGTCATTCTACCACCCCACGGCGTTCCGCGTCAACTGCGGAACGCACGGGAGTGTACGAAAACAACGACAAGCCAAGAATTTAACGGTCAGTTGTCGATCGGCAGCCAGAGGCGGAAGCCCTCGCCGCTCTGCCGCTTGAACTCATCGTAACCCGAATTCCATGCGTTCCGTTCGCGGTAGTGGAGGTTGACCGCCGCCGCGCCGTCGTTCCAGCCGCCGCCACGCGACACGCGATAGGGGTCTCTACCAACCTGTCCTTTGGGATCGACGCCGAAGTCGTCCGCCTTGTAACCGCTGCCATCCCACGTCGTGCGCGTCACTTCACGCACGTTCCCCAGCGTGTCGTACAGCCCCCAGGCGTTCGGGCGATAGCTGCCGACGACCGCCGTAGCCGTCTCCGCACTCTGCGCGAAACGGGCGACGGCCGTACGTTCGCCGTCGCACAGACCGTCCGCGCCCGCGCGCGCGGCATACTCCCACTGCGCCTCCGTCGGCACGTCGAACAACAGCCCCGTCTTCGCGCGCAGACGCGCCAGATACGTACCCGATTTCACGTTGAATCCATCGAGCGGCCAGTACGCCACCCTCTGTCCGTTCTCGTAGTTGCGGCCACGTACGTTCTGCCACTCGCAACCTTCAACGGGACGCGTTCCATCGCCGTTCTGATAGTTCGCCGGGTTCCAGAAACCCAGTTTCGTCCACTGCCGCTGCGTCACCTCGAAGACGCCGATCCAGTAGCCGCGCGTCAACGTCACCTCGCCCTGCGGCTGGCATCGCGCCACGGCGCACACGGCGTCGAGCGAAGCGTTCGTCGGCGAATCAGCGTTCGGCGTCTCGGCCGATGCGCCGAGCATGAACGTACTCTTACCCTTCTTCGCCATCCATTCGGCGGACGTCGTGGGCGGGATGTAGCGCAGCGCGATCTTGCTCTGCTTGTAGGTCAGCCCGTTCGTCACGCCCGTCCAGACGGGCACGCCCCAGTCGCCTTCCTCCCATTCGCCCCAGCGGCCGGCGCGAATGTCGTCCGCATAGACGTATTCAATCTGGTTCGTGGCCACCTCGGGCGCATCGAGATCCACGATCATGTAGAGCGGATTGCGGGCGATTTCGAGTTTCACGTCCACGTCCGCGAACAGCGTCCGCCCGCCATAGCCCGCCGCCGCCGGATTCCACACCAGATGATGGCGTCCGTCTGAAAGGTAGAACCGCGCACCCGACAACGCGCCACACACAAGCGGGATGTTCTCGCCGCCCCGCGCCGTGAACGTCGGCTCGACCGAGACCGGCTCGGTCGCGCCCGAGAGCGTGAAGTAGACGTCCACTTCGCGACCCCACGGCCAGCGCTGGCGGACGACGACGTCGGAAATCGTCGCGGCGGCGGAAACGACGCCCGCGACCAAAGTGATTCCCGCAAACAAAAAAGCCTTTTTCATATTAAACCTCCATCCATTCATTTGCCGATGCACAGGCGGACGCCCTCGCACCCGTAAGACCACCCCCATCCCGCGTGCGGGCGGCGCCCCGGCAGCGTGGCATAGTCAATGTAATTGTAGAATTCGCCGCCGCGAAAGACGCCGCACGACGTGCCCGACGCGGCGCCCACGGGATCGACGCCGCCGTCCACGTCCGGTACGTACCGATGCTCGTGCCACCGGTTCAGACACTGCTCCGCCACGTTGCCGATCGTGTCGTACAGTCCCCAGGCGTTCGGACGATAACTGCCCACGGGCGCCGTGCCATTCGTCATCGGATCGGCATTGATCCATTCCCCTTGATATCCGAATTTCCGCCAATAGCACCGCGCCGTCGCCACTAGTCCTTCGTAGGTCTGTTCGCCATAGCGGATGTCCGTCGCGCCCGCGCGCGCGGCATACTCCCACTGCGCTTCCGTCGGCAGGTCGAACGGCAGTCCCGTCCGTTTGCGCAAACGCCCCAGAAACGAATCCGCCGCCACGTAATGCCCCGCCTGTGGCCAGGCGTAGTCGACGCCTTCGCCGCGAAGCGCATATATCGGCATTCGTTCGGCCGGACGCACGTCGGCCTGCGCCACCCAGTAGCATTTATTCGTCATGCCGAGCAGACGCCACTGGCTCTGCGTCAGTTCAAAGACGCCCATCCAGTAGCCCCGCGTGATTTTCACGGTCTGCTGCGGCTGGCAGTTCGTCACCGCATACACTTCTTTGATGTGCTTTTCCGCGTTGTACTTCCCCACGGTATCCTTATCGCCCGTTCCATTCGGCACGGTGTCAGCCGCGCCCATCGAAAACGTGTCGGCGCCGCCCGTGTGGTTCGTCCAAGCGACGGACGTCGTCGGCGGCACGTAGCGCAGAACGAGACTGTTCGTCTTGTAGGCCGGGTTGTTCGTCACGCCCGTCCAGATGACGGAGGACATGTAGTCGTAGGGGTTTTCCTCCCACGCGCCCCACGTCCCGGCGCGGAGTTCCGATTCCCACACGTACCGGAACTGTCCGTCCGCCCCACGCGGTTTCGCAAGGTCGACGATCAGGTAGAGCGGCACGTCCGCCGCCACCGCCAGGCGGACGGAAAGCGCGTTGAAACGACTGCGGCCCGGATGCGAGACGGACGGGTCCCACGTGATGCGGTAGCAGCCGTCGGCGAAGACGGCGCAGTCGCCCGAAAGCGCGGACGGAGGTATCTCCAGAGCCTCTTCGCCCGCCGTGAACGTCGGCATCACGCCAATCAGGTCGTCCACGCCCTTGACCGTGTAGGAGACGTCGACTTTGTCGCTCCACGGCCAGCGCGAACGGAGGACGACGTCGGAGAACACCGCGTCCGCCCCGGCGACCGCCGCCAGCAGACCCGCAGTCAAACAGAAAATCGCGTATTTCATGGGATACCCTTTCAGCGGAAGATGAACACGGTGCCAATCTGGCCGATGCGCAGGTCGGCGGACATCCACTCGATCGGCAGTCCCTCCGCACCGGGCAGGGTGGACAGCGACACGGTGACAAGCGTGCCCGCCGGTCCCGGCAGACGCGCCGCGAACCATCCTTCCGAAGAGACGCCCGTTGCCGCGTTCGTCGTCGCCAGAATCGGCCCGGCCGCCGTCGACGCCGTTAGGACAAGCGTCGTGACGCTCGTGTCCGCCGCCATGTCCGCCGCCCATGCGGCGCTGTAGGCGAAGACGGGCGCACGGGGCGATGCCGCCCACGCGGAGGCGAAGGACGCGCCTTTCGCGTCAATGGCGTCACCAAACGCCCCCTTCACCACCGCCACACGCGCCGTGTAGTTCGTGAAAGCCGAATCAGCGCCCTCCTTGTAGAACGCCAGCGTCAAGTCGTAGACGTTGTCCTCGGTCGGCGCCGCGCCGGTGAACGGCGTCCAGACCGCGGAATCCGCGCCGGACGGGACGTCGATGACCGTCTGCCGCCCTTCCATGTCCGTCGCCGTCACCGTCGCGCGCACCGCGCCGTCGGGATAGTCGACCGGCAGCGTGACGGACGCGGCATGAAGCGTCTGCCACGCGATTGAATCCATCGGCACGGCCCGCACGTCGCACGCCGCGAACGCAGACGCGCCCGCCAGCAGCCCGACGGCCAAAACGCCCGCCCGAATCGAACGGGGAC
>CAYZYQ010000142.1:0-4491 GCA_964482645.1 uncultured Lentisphaeraceae bacterium
CGCAGTTTCAGACAAGGGGAAACACTGTCAATCCACGAAGAAGAAAGTACACCGCCACCATCCCCATTGGGATGGCCGCCCGCCGGGCGGGAACAAAGCCCACGGCGCCTGCAGTTCTGGTATGCTTGCATCGTCAGAAGAAACATACCGAAAGGCAGACGCCGTGGACAGGAAGAAACATGCCATAAGGAAGGCGCTGTACGCACATCTCGACTTCACGATGCGCCTGACGCCGGAGAGGGCGTGGAACGCATACGTGCGCGGGAACCTGCGCATCTCCGTCCGGTTCTTCGCGCGGCTGTACGGCATCCCGGAGTCGACGTGGCGGCAGGCGCTGGGGCGCGACACCGGCGACTCGGAGCTGAAGACCGCGACGACGGACAACGGCTGCGAGGTCTCGCACCAGAAGGCCATCAAACGGATTCTCGGCCGCTCCGTCCTCTACACGAGGGCGTACGCCTCCTACGGGAAGGACGGCGTCAAGACCATCGTCAACTCAATCCACAGATGCTCGCTGAAAGGAGAACCCGCCTATGACTGTCATTCACGTCTTGCCAAAACGTTTTAGGAACTTCCTGCGCCACTTGGGTTGCAATTCGCCTCCACCCCTACACGAGTTTGCAAACTCGTGTAGGGGCAACGCTCCACCGAGATAGGGTACTAGACTGGCGCGATTTGCCATGTTCGCCATCACGGCGCAAAAAAGATCGCGCTCATGTCAACGGATCATGATTAGCGTACCGTCCGTGGAGCGGAATTTCCACGTCAGGCGCACGGCCGGCGCCGCGGCCTCGGCGACGTACGTGTAGTTCGTCCCCGTGTATGCAAAAGGCGCCGACCAGCCGCCGTCCGTCCACGTTTCAATCGTGTAGCCCGCCGGCGCATACGTCCGGTCCGCAACCGCCATGGGCTTCGCCGTAAACGTCCACGTACCCTCCACTTCGTAGACACCGTTCGACTCGACGCCCGCGCAGAACGGACGGTCCGACGCCACCACGACGTTCGTGACGACGCGCCCCTTGTAGCGAACATCGTCCACCTTGCGATTCCACGCCAGCTCCTCCTCGGTCAGCGGACGGCCGTAGAACCGCACCGCCTGCATCTTGCCGACCATGTAGCGCTCGTTTGCGCCATTCTCGCACGCGCCAATCGTCCAACGCCAGAGAGGAACCGCCTCGTCTTTCGTACGTTCAACGCCGTTCGCATACGCCGTGCCGTCGAAGATGTAGACCGTGTTCGTCGTCATGAGCGCCGTAAAATAGTCGCCCATCCAGTTGGCGGATCTTGAACGTTCGCCCGTCCAGGCATCGGTTTTCCAGTTGAGCACCGTCCCCTTGCCGCCAGTAAAGACCCCGTAATCGTTCATTGCCGCCACATAATTTGGCCAATTCGTAATCTGCTGCGCCGCCTCGACGTCGCAGACAGCCTGAATGGTGAACGCGCGGCCCATCGTGACGCCCTTCCCCATTTTGAAATAAGACATCCCGACGAATGCGTAGCCGTCGTCCGTCCACGCGCCGCTCGACGTGTTCGTACCGCCCAACGCGCAATCGTTCGTGTTCCCCGATACGTCACGCCACTTCGGCGTCTCGGAATCATGCGGCAAATCGACGCCATAATTGCGAATGCCGTCGTAGTTCGCCACAAGCCCCGTCTGCACGTAGTCGCCCACATCGTAGTCCGCCGCCGTACGCAAACCGCGCACGACCTGCCACCGCCACGTCAGACGCTGCACCGGCTGTTCGGGCGAAGGCGTCAACGTCCACGCGGCGGCCGACGACGCCTCCTGCCATTCCCACTGCTGCGTTTCGGCGTTCCACGCTTCCCGTGCATAGCCCAGCAGACGGTACGTCCTGCCGTTCGCGACGACGTCGTCCGTCGGCGCGGTGAACGTATGCGCGTCGCCCAGCACCTCGTAGAACGTCGACGCGACGGTCGCCGGAAGTCCGGGCGCGGCGGACACCACCCACACGCCGTTCGACGTCACGGACGCCGGCACGCCACCGTGAAAGCGCACCATGTCCAATTCGCGATTGCGTACCAACTCATAGGACGAAAGAACGCGCGTGTAGCCGCGCACGGCGAACATATGTCCGCGCCACGAACGCGCCGCCCGTTCCGAATCGCTTTTCCCCATCGGAATGCCCCCCAGATAGAAGGTACGCAATCCAATCGGATTCTTGTAGTCGCCGCCCAGACGCCATGACGGTGCCGATGCGTCCATTCGCAGATCCGTCGAATCGAAATCGAGAAAGGCGTTGAACCCCGTTCCCGTCCACTGTGTAATTGACCGTCCGCCGTTCTGCGGTGTCGAGCCAATCACGGCGTCAAGTTTGAACGTGATCCGCTCGCCCTTTCCGCCCGTATAGAAATTGAACACGTCGTCGTCACTGCCGAAGAACGTCGGCCAGGAACTCGTCGACAACTGGCGGCGTCCCTCGAAGTCGGCCACTACCTGTAACGTCGCCTTGTCGCCGAAGTCGAACCGACGATCCATCTTGAAATAGTCCTTCCCTTCGAAACGGAATCCGCGCGACGTCCACCCGCCCGCGCCGCCCAACGCGAATGTCTGGCGCGTCGCCGATATGCCATTCGGGACGAGATTCGTCCAGACATCCGTATCGACCGAATGCCGCCCGTACCCCGCGTTCTCAATGCCGTCGTAGTTGAACGCCAGCCCGTGCTGCGCATAGGCGGACGCATCCCATCTGACGACGCCCCGCACGGGCTTCCAGATCCACGTCAGCCGCGCGCGCGGTCGCGCCGCGCAGTTCGTGTAGACGAACGACGTCCCGGCGAACTCCGCCGCGCGTCCCCAGACGTTGGACGCCGCATTCCAGTATTCGACCTGGTAGCCAACGGGCGCGTAGTCGATACCACCCACCGTCGTCCGTTCCGGCGCACTGAACGCATACCATCCGTTCACGTTGTACATGCCGCAGGGTTCGTTCGCCTCGGCGCCCGGCATCGTGGACTCCACGGTCACCTTCCCGTCCCCATCCGTCCGGAAACGCAACTCGTCGACGCGGCGGTTCTGTTCAAGTTCCGCCTCCGTCAGTACGCGGTTGTAGAGGCGGACGGCATGGACGACGCCGATCAGCGTACGCTCAGCAGGTCCAAACGCCGAACCGCCCCATGTCCACTGCGTTTCGGGAATCGCGACGGACGCCACCCGTGTCCGAAAACCGGCTCCCGATGTAGGAAGACTCGTCCCCTCGAAGAGACGAACGGCATCATCGCCCAGCACCGCCGTCATGTAGCGCCCGCCCCACGTCGGCAGGGTCGGACGATCATAGTTATTGCCTGGCGCCGCGTAGGGTGCGTGCTTCCAGTACATCATATGCTGGCGCTGAGTCGTATTGAAATTGCCGAAGAAGAAGCAGAAGTCGTCTGGCGCGGCGAACACGTTTGGGAACTGGTTCGTCATCTGGTTGGCCGTGTCGCACGTCGTCACCAGCTGGATCGTGGCGTTCATGCCCAACGCCACGCCCGTCTGCATCTGGGCGAAGACCGTGCCGTCGAAATAATAGCCGTCGGACAGCCAACGGGCCCTGCCGTCCTGGACACCGTTCTTTTTCTCCACGTTGATGTTCACGGTCGAGAACGACGCCACGCGCGTTTCATCCACCAGATCGACCCAACGTGTAGTCGTGCCGTCATGCGACTTCTTCGCGCCCGCATTGCGAACGCCGTCGAAGTGCGCCACCAGCCCGTCCTGCACATAGTCATCGACGTCTGCACGAACGATGCCAATTTGACGGTCTTCGTCGACAATCGGCTTGAAGGAATCGTCCTGCGTGGCAGGCTCCGCACCCAAAGCCACGCCCGTTACGAACGACCATGCCGCCAAAAGAAACAATCTATTCCGCATATGCACTCCTAACTTTGCCTTGCTCGAAGTATCTGCGGAAATTATAGCCATTTTTTTTTTCTGCTTGTCAACCACCTACGAATCTTGCGCAGTTGCTCATGATATAGGACACCATGGGGAGACCAGCGAGGCCTCCCGTTGCCCGAATGCAAGGACACTGTAGAATCGAGGCATGAAGAAGATGTCAGAAACGACTTTCCGCGACAGGCTGCCCGACTACCACAACCAGTACGGGCGGCTGAAAAGTAAGACGGCCTGGGGCAATTTCCTGACCCGTCTGTGCAAGGCCTTCGGCTTCGAGCGCAAATACCTGACGAAACTGCTCAACGGAACCCGCACATACCGGCCGGCACGGACGTACGCGAAGCCCTTCTCCGGATCAGCGCGG
The DNA here is from genome assembly GCA_964482645.1 of uncultured Lentisphaeraceae bacterium. GTDB lineage: Bacteria > Verrucomicrobiota > Kiritimatiellia > RFP12 > UBA1067 > RUG572. The sequence goes on from CAYZYQ010000142.1 coordinate 4,260, forward strand.
CCAGCCTCGGCCGGATGTCCGGACGCCATCCGGCGTCGTGGCCACGGCACAGGAACCGCCGCCCCGACGCCGACCATGGTGTCCAGTCATTTGAACAACGGGGGGGGGGACGGCGTTTCGGTGTCCTTTCTATTTGACTAACTGCGTGCGCACGCTAATCCCGAAATTCGAGATCAAGGTTTCCGTACCCCTCTTGACTTTTGGCCGCAAACATGGCAGATTATAGGCGTTT
>CAYZYQ010000143.1:0-1609 GCA_964482645.1 uncultured Lentisphaeraceae bacterium
TGAACCGCGAATGGAAGACGCGCACGACCGTGAAGGCCGACGCGAACGGGAAGGTTGCGTTCCGCGGCTTCAAAGGCCGCTACCGTCTGACGTGGAAGGGTGCGGACGGCAAGGTGCAGACGAAGCTCGTGGACGTGAAGTAAAAGGCAGAACATGATGAATATCAACAAGATCAATCCCGCGACGCTGAAGATAACCGACATGCGGTTCGCGGACATCGACGGCGCGCCGAAGCGCTGCACGTTGCTGAAACTCTACACGAACCAGGGCCTTGTCGGTTACGGCGAAGTCCGCGACGCGAGTTCGCGCACGTACGCGGCCATGCTCAAGAGCCGCATCCTGGGCGAGAATCCCTGCAACGTCGAGAAGATTTTCCGCCGCATCAAGCAGTTCGGCGGCGATTCGCGCCAGGCGGGCGGCGTCTGCGCGATCGAACTCGCCTGCTGGGATCTCTGCGGCAAGGCATGGGGCGTGCCCGTGTGGCAGCTCCTCGGCGGCAAGTGGCGCGACCGCATCCGCTGCTACTGCGACACGGATTCCGAGGGCGGCGGGCGCGACATGGGCGCCGCGCTCAAGGCCCGCATGGAGATGGGCTTCACGTTCCTGAAGATGGATCTCGGTATTGAACTGCTGATGGACGTGCCGGGCGCGTTGATCGCGCCGCTGGGCTATCTCGACTACATGCGCGAGATGAAGCACGTCGTCCAGACCCCGCACGGCTCGATCGATCCGCGCGCAATGCGCGGCGAAGCGTACGACCTCTTCAACACGGCGCACGGTTTCACGGGCATCCACATCACGGAAAAGGGACTCGACTGCCTTGAGAAGTACATGGCCGACGTCCGCGACGTGGTGGGCTGGAACGTGCCGATCGCCATCGACCACCTCGGACACATCCCCTACGAGGACGCCGTGCAGCTGCTGCGCCGTCTCGAAAAATACCACCTTTCGTGGGCCGAGGACGTCCTGCCGTGGCGTAACGTCGAGCAGTGGAAGCAGCTCCACGCCGCGACGACCACGCCGCTGGGGACGGGCGAGGACATCTACCTCAAGGAGGACTTCAAGCCGCTCCTCGAATCCCACGCGCTCGCGGTTATCCATCCGGATCTCCTCACGGCGGGCGGCATCGCCGAGACGAAGAAGGTCGGCGACATGGCCGAGGACTATGGCGTCCAGATGAACCTCCACATGGCCGAAAGCCCGGTCGCCTGTCTCGCCGCCGTCCACGTGGCCGCCGCGACGCGCAACTTCATGGCGCTCGAACTCCATTCGGTCGACGTGCCGTGGTGGGGCGATCTCGTGAAGCCCGCGCTCTCCTACGTGGGCGGTTTCATCGACGTGCCGATGAAGCCCGGCCTGGGCATCGACGAACTCAACGAGGACCTGATTGCGAAACAGGCCTGCGCGGACTTCCCCGCGCCGTGGACGCCCACGGCGGAATGGGACAAGGAATGGTCGAACGACCGTCGCTGGTCGTAACAAAGGAACGCGGCAACATGCTGAAAGAGAAGTTCGATTTGACGGGGAAGGTCGCCCTTGTGACCGGCTCGACGCGCGGCATCGGCAAGGCGATCGGCGATGCGTTCGAGGAATACGGCGCACGGGTGAT
>CAYZYQ010000143.1:1709-4068 GCA_964482645.1 uncultured Lentisphaeraceae bacterium
TCGGTGAACGAACGGCGGCCGCATCCGGACATGTGCGTCTACGCGGCGACGAAGTCCGCCCAGGAGAACCTCGTGCGCGGCATCGGCCGGCAGGTCGCGGACGAGGGCATCACGGTGAACAACCTCTGCCCCGGCGTGTTCTACACGGATCGCAACGTCGCGGCGCTCTCCGACCCGGTCTACGGGCCGCGCGTGACGGCGGCGATTCCGATGCACGACTACGCCCTGCCCGAGGACGCTGCCGGCGCGGCGCTCCTGCTTGCGTCCGACGCGGGCCGCTACATCACCGGCGCGACGCTGCTGGTCGACGGCGGCCTCTCCATTCCGGGATGACGGCGTGGCGCGGCGTTCGCGCCGCGCCCTGACACAACACGATTCAATAGACGAACTTTCAGAAAGACAAGGAACAAACAATGCCCTCGCTTGCAGACATGCGTACCAAGGCCAAAGAAGCCGGCCTGATGAAACTCGACAAACTCATCGCGAAACGCCAGTCGATTCCGACGACGGTCTTCCCGATTCCCGTGAAGGAGCTGTGCGAACGCTTCGAGAAGCTCTACACGGGCTGCGTGAACGACGTGATGCGCGAGGCCTGCCTCCTCGACCAGAACCTGCCGCACGACATCATGCCGCTGCGCGACGAAATGACCGTCTGCGGCGAGGCGTTCACCGTGAAGTCCGCCCCGAACTGCATGATCGAGGGCGAAATGACGTTCCGTGCGCAGATGCTGGACGACTTCAAGCCGGACGGCGTGGTCGTCTGGGACACGTCCTCGGACGTCGACGCCTCCCTCTGGGGCGGCGTGATGACGGCGACCGCCATGACGAAGGGCATTCGCGGCGCGGTGATCGCCGGCGGCATCCGCGACACGAAGCAGATCCTTGAGCAGAAGTTCCCCGTCTTCTACCGCTACCGCGTCTCGAACGGCTCGCTCGGCCGCTGCATGATCACGCACTACCAGGTGCCGATTCGCGTCGGTAAGGTAACGGTTCGTCCCGGCGACATCATTTTCGCCGACATCGACGGCGTGATCTGCATTCCGCGTGAAATCGCCTACCAGGTGCTGCTCCGCGCCGAAGGCATCGCGAACAACGAGGTCGACATTTTCTCGTGGGTCCGTCAGGGCGACACGATTTCCGAAATCATCGACAAGGGCGGGTATTTCTGATCGTGAAAGACAGCAAGTACAAATGGGCGATGCTCGCCCTCGTGTCGGGGGCGTACTTCCTTGCGCAGGGCGTCCGGCAAATCTACAGCACGGTGCTGCCGCACGTCCGGGCGGACTTCGCGTCCGCCGGCCTCTCCGACGCCCAGCTGGGGCTCGTCGGCAGCGTCTTCACGCTCGTCTTCGGCCTCGTCATCCCGTTCGCGGGTCTGTCGGCCGACTTCTTCCGGCGCAAGTGGATGGTCGTCCTTGGAACGCTCGTCTTCTCCCTCGGCATCCTCCTCTCCGGCTTCGCGACGGGCATCGGTTTCCTGATTGTCGCCTACGGCATTCTCAACGGAATCGGACAGTCGCTCATGCCGCCGTCCAACTCGTCCCTCATCGGACAGTTCCACGTCGAGACGCGCGGCACGGCGTTTTCGATCTACCAGGCGGCGATCTACCTCGGCACGGCCACCCTCGGCGTCGTCGCGGGCCTCTTCGTCGCGCACGGGTTCGGCTGGCGCTGGGCGTTCTGGACGTTCGGCGCAATCGGCGTCGCGTTCGCGTGCGTCCTCGCCGCCGGTCTGCGCGACACGCCGCCGCCCGCGTCGGACGACGGCGCGAAGCCGCGCCTCTCGGAGGCCGTGGGGGCGTTCTTCGGCAAGCCGACCGCGCTTCTTCTCATGGCCGCGCTGGGTGCGTACTTCTTCGCGATCTACGGCGTGAAGCTCTGGACGCCCGCGTTCATCGCGCGTATTTCGCAAGACCTCGGCACGCCCCTCGCGCCGACGGCCGTCGCGTTCCATTCCGTCTTTTGGTTTTACGTCGGCGCATTCGCGGGTGCGTTGGCCGGCGGACGCATCTCGGATCGTCTGCGGAAGACGCGCAAGGCCGTGCGCCTGGAAGTCGAAATCGCGGGTGCGCTCCTCTGCGTCCCGTTCGCCCTGGCGCTCGCCTACGCGCCGAACCTCGTCGTCCTCTGCGCGGCGCTGCTCTGCTTCGGCTTTGCGACGGGCGTGTACGACTCGAACCTCTACGCGGCCTTGCTGGACGTCGTCAATCCCCGCTACCGCGCGGCCGCGACGGGCGTCTTCGGCTGCGGTGGCTGCGTGATCGGCGCGTTCGGCCCGGCCGTGATGGGGTGGATGAACGGTGCGTTTTCGTATCGGACGAGCATGGCGTCCCTCGCGGTCTTCGCCCTGCTCGCCGCC
>CAYZYQ010000144.1:0-3971 GCA_964482645.1 uncultured Lentisphaeraceae bacterium
GGGCGAACTTCATCTTCAGCGACGGGTCGCGGGCGAGCATCCACGGCGGGGCGTCCGCCTTCACGCGCGGCACGAGCAGCACGTTCGGATTGAGGGCGATTAGCCGTGCGCATTCCCGGTCGATCTTGTCGTACGCGGCTTCTTCGCCCGGCGGCATCCACCAGTCCCGTGAACCCCACGATTCGTCGGTCGAAAACGTGACGAGATCCACGTCTGCGTCCGCCGCCAGACGAACCGTGTCCCCCAGCGTGTCGCCGTAGGGCATCGGGAGGACGACCTTGCGTCCGTCGTCCGCGATGTACGACGCCTCGTGGTTGAAGTACGTGCGGAAGTGGGCGGCGCGATGGCGGACGCTCAGCCAGTAGAGATGGCCCTTGACGAGCGGAAGGTTGTCCACGAAGAAATGGCGCGTTCGCCATTCGCCCGGTTTCTGGACCACGTTTGTCGTGGATGTGGTCTTGTCGATCAGCGTTGCGTCCGAGAACCACATCGGATCGTCGCCGTCGAAGCCGTTGAGTTCCACGCGGCCGCGTGACGTGTCGGCCTCGGCGCGAAACGGCACGATGAACGTTCGCTTGTGCGTGAAGGAGATCGAGGTGAGGCACGCGGGCGAGCCGTAGTAGAAGCGCGGGCGCACGGGCTTGCCGTCCACGAAAATCCGAGGGCCGGTCGACGTTGGGCGGACGCGCACCTCCACCGCCGTGTTCGTCGCGAGAGCCGCTCCTGCGCACCAGAAGCCCAGGAATCCCAACGTCATTTTCATCCAGCCTGTGAATCTCGTTTCCATCCCTTTCCTCTCTTGTCAGTGCCACGTAGACACGAATTTATACAAATCCATGTGACGCATTCTACCATAATCCACGCCGTTTCAACAAGACATGATGCGTGGTTGCCGTGAGCCGAAAATTCGCCTGTTTGCGCGTTGACAACGGAGAAAAAAAAATAATATACTTGATTCCGTACCCTTAGATTGAAAGAAAAGGAGACGGCGAGATGAAGTGGACAGTATGGATGAAAACGGCGGGAATGGCGTGTGCGCTGTTGGCGTCGGCCTCGGGTGGGGCGTGTTTCGGCGCGACGAAAATCTGGACGGGCGGCGGTGCGGACGACAAGTTGTCCACGCCCGCGAACTGGGCGGACGGCGCGGCGCCGGAAACGGGCGACTGCCTCGTCTTCGCGGGCGATCGGCGCACGACGCCCGTGAACGATTTCGATCCGGGCACGACCTCGTTCAAGGGGATTGTCTTCTCGAACGACTGCACGAGTTGTTCCGCCGCATTCACCCTGACGGGCAACGAACTCGTCCTCACGGGGGCGGGGAAGACGGATTTCCCGTCTCCGGCCGGATTATTCGGCATCCTTGTCGCGCACGTGAGCGATGGGAACGCATCGATCACGAACGTTCTCGCCTGCGACGTCCGTCTTCCGTCCAATGCGCGTCTGGGCAACTGGAATGCCGCGCGGCATCATCTGACGTTCACGGGGACGGTCACGGGCACGGGAGCGTTGCTGTCCTACGATCAGTACCACGGGAAACTCCGTTTCGACGGGCCGGTCAAGGGCTTCAGCAGCATCACGCGTCCCAACGGTTCTGCCGGCGAGGTCTGGCTGCGGTCAAGTGCGAACGAGTTTTCCGTCGACGCGCCAGCGATGAATTTTTCGGAAGGCGATCTTCGCGCGGACGGCATTGCGGCGCTTGGAGGCCCCAACGCGAAGATCGCGCTGGGGCAGGGTCCGTATTTTACGCCGGCCCGGTTCATCATGAACGCCGACGAGGACGTACAGTTCGACGGGCCGCTTTGCGTAAGGGGGCCTCGGACGGGCGAGAGCTGCGGCTCGTTCCTCAACGCGGTCAAAGGCACGACGTTCACGCTGACGGGCGATCTGACGACGGAGAGCGCGGAGAACACGGCGAGCGGGAACAAGCCGGGGCCTGGCACGGGCGTCGCGTTTGGCGGTGTGGGCGATGTCGTCTATGCCGGAAACGTGCGTACGCCGTCCACATGGCTTGTGAAGCGGGAGAGCGGTACGTGGACGATTGCCGCCGAATCGACGTCCGCCACGACGGGGACGCTGACCGTGGCGGCCGGGACGCTCATTCATCAGGCCGACTACTCTTCTGCGGGCGCGGTCGTCGTGAACGCCGGCGCCGTGCTGTCCGGCACGGGCACGGTGTCGGCCATTGCGTTCAAGACGGGGGCTCGGCTGAAGGTCATGGCGAACGCCGACGGCGTCATCGCACCCCTGACGGTCACCGGCACGGTGTCGCGCACGGGCGTCGTCACCGTCTCGCCCGGCGCGAACGTCGGGTCGTTCGCGGCCGGGGCGCGGGTGGTCATCTTGAAGGCCAAGGATTTTGCGGGCGATGGGCAGTTCGCCCTGGATTCCTCCTGGTCTTCCACGGCGCGGCTTCTGGAAGAGGACGGCAAGCTGGTCTTGTCCGTTCCGTCGGCGAGCGTCCAGTGGAAGGGCGACGTGGCGAACAACGTGTGGGACACGTCGACGCCGAACTGGAAGGGCGGCGCGGTGTATTCGGACGGCAGTTTGGTGCGGTTCGACGACACGGCGGACGCGGACACGACGAACGTCGTCATCTCCGCCGCCGTGCGGCCCGACCGCGTGGTCGTGAGCGGCACGCGCGACTACGTGTTCTCCGGCGCGGGCATTCTGGGCGACGGCGATTTGCTGAAGACGGGCGGCGCGTCGGTTCTCACGCTCGCCAACACGAACGCCTACACGGGCGCGACGACGGTCGAAACGGGTGCGCTTCGGCTGGACGGCGTCTTGAAGGACACGACGGTCGTCGTGCGCGAGGGCGCCGCGTTCACCAACACGCCGAACGGATCTTTGACGGGCGCGGCCTCGTTCACGTTCAGCGGCGCGGCGTTCGAGCTGAGCGGTACGAACGACTTCACCGGAGGCGTTGTCGCCAGTGCGGTCGGTGATTATCAGTGTGTCGTCAAGGGTGCGCGGGCGCTGGGGCTGGGTACGGTGGACCTGCGTTCCGGCTTCTTTGACTTCACGCACATGAACGAACCGTTCGGAGCGGGACGTCTGCTGCGCACGGCAGATGCCGGCAACGTGAGGATGCGGGTCGCCGGCACGTCGACGGGATGGCTGGGCGACATGGAACTGGGCGCGGGCAACCAGACGCTGGAGCTGGGCGTGCGTGGCGGATGCGAATGGGCGTTCGGCAGCCCCGGCGGCAGCACGGTCATTCGCGCCGCACCTGGGGAAGGCGGGCAGATCTACTTGCGCGAAAACGGAACTTATCGCTTCTACTCGCGGATTGACTTCGGCAATCGGGTGAACGTCAACAAGACGGACGGCAACGCTGTGCATCTGTACGCCACCGGCAACACGTGGCGGAGCATGGGCATCAGCGTGGGATCGCTCATCTGCCATGCCACGAACACGCTTGCCTGTGCGCCGCTGACACTGGGGCAGGCGTATGGCAAGATCAAGTTTACAATCGTCGTCGACCTAAACGGCTACGACCAGACGATTTCCAGCCTGCTGATGGCCAACATCGACGAGGGTACGACGATGACGGTGAAGAGCGTGGCGCCGGCGGTGCTGACCGTTTCCAACGCGATGGACACGGTTACGCAGCGGCCGGGCGCGAAGCTGACGGGGAAGGTCACGCTGCGCAAGCGGGGCGCGGGGAACTGGTCGCTTGGCATGGCGAACGAGAGCGAAGGAGACGTCATCGTCGAGGAGGGCGTTCTGACGCTGACGGCGGACGACGTGCTGCCGACGACGTCCCGCGAATCGTTTCTCAAAATCGTCGGTAGTGGCCGTGTCGCGGTGGTTGACGGCGTGACGGCCGCCGTGTCCATGCTCGCGAAAAGCGACACGTCCTTTTTGACTGCGGGTCTCTACGGCGGCGAGGGCTGTAAGGAGCGTGGTGCGAGAATCATACCGGAATTGTTCGCTCCCGGCGCGGGCGCGGTCCGTGTGCTGCATGGCAA
>CAYZYQ010000145.1:0-3748 GCA_964482645.1 uncultured Lentisphaeraceae bacterium
TTCTTGAAGGTGACGTCCGCCTTGGGGTCCAGGTATTTTGCCATGTCAGTCTCCTCGCTTGCCGTTCAGGGGCGCAACGCCCTCGATACAAACACCGTGTATTATACAACGTCCGGCCGCTTGGGACAAGCACTGCAAAAAACCTGAAGGATCCCCATTTTTCTTCGCGCACTGCCCGTACGACGGAAACAGACCGTGCAAGTTCTACCGCCAGTGCAACTCCCACTACCCCCGCGTTCGTCGAGCAGAGGTACGGGAGGCTAGACAATCCCCCTTTAACGGAAGACAATGACGAGACCTGATGCGTCGCAGACGTTGAGCGCGTTGCCCGACCACTCCAGCCGCCACCGCGCCGCCTTGGTCGCGTCGGAGGGGCGGAAAACCGTGCCGTCCGGAAAGCCGGCCGCCGTGGCCGCCGCGAGAATCGTTCCGCCCTCGTACTTGCCGTCCCGTAAATCCGCCACGTCCGTGATATCCACCGTGACCCGCGCGGGGAACGACACCCGCGCGTTTGCCGCGACGGAAAGACGGCCGCCGGCCAGCAGGTCGGCCGCGCGCAGCGTCCACGTCGCGCCCGCCACCGTGACCGCGCCGTTCGTAATGGCGGGCGTGCCGACGAGTTCGGACACCGCGAGCGGCGTGTACGGCTCTACGTCGTTGACGTCCAGCGTCGTCCCCGGCCCGAACGCCATAGGCCCGTCGAAGGTTGGACGCCACTGCGACGGATCTGTTGCCGCCTTGTCGAAGTCGTCCATCGACGCGCGCAGGAACGACCCGTCGCCAGGATCGAGCAATTTATCGTAGTTCGCGCTGTTCGTGACACATCCACCCCTCCAGTCGACGCCCACACCGAAGTCCGCAACCCAGCCGAACTCGCCATCGTTATAGGGGCCGCAAGTTGTGGCGTGGAAATTACTCATGTACAGATGGAACGACCGCCAGCCGGACTTGAGTTCGACCTGCGGCCCCACGTAGAAGCGCTTCCAGCCGGGGAAGGTCGTTCCCGTCAACGTGTCCGTGCTGTCGTTCATGGCCACGACCTCCTTCCCATCGATGACGAGATAGCACCTGCGGCAGATGCTGGAGACGAAATTGCACTTCACCTTCTCGTCCGGCGCGTCCGGAATGCGAATCCAGCCCGTGTAGAAATGCGCCTGATCGTGGTCGGGAGAACCGTTTTTCCCCATCGTCGGCTTCCACCCCCGATAGGCGAACGACGCGCCTCGCGCGTCCACGCCGTGATGCACGAAGTCCGTCGGGACGGACTTGCGCAAATCCCAGCCCGAACGCAGCCCGTAGTGCCAGTCAAGTCCCGCAAGCACCGTCGGCACGGACGAGCCGAAGCGAAGCGTACCGCCGGCAACGTCCGTCCGCCCCATCACGTGGAATGCGCCAAACATCGTGAGCGGCCCGGTCCCCGTCTTCGTGAGCGACCGGAGGTCGAGCGAGGTGAACGATGCGCCGGACGTGATCACGCCCGTCCCGTGCACCGTCATGTCCGGATATTCCACCCGCGTGTTCAGGCAGAGATTTGAAAGCGTGTTCTCGGCGTAGGCGAAGAACGCGGCGTTGGTCAGGTCGACAGACCCGCCGTCAGGAGGCAGCGCACCGGGTCCCATGGCCGACACGCCGCCCGCCACGCTCCAACCGTCGGATGCCACCACGCCCTCGGCCGCCGCGCCGCCCCTGAACGCATTCGTCTCGCATCCCAGCTGCAGGCACAGTCCGTTTTTGGCCATAAACCCGCCCGGGCCCGAAACGAACCCGGAAAAGTCCGCCACGCGCCCCGGCGTGACGTTCGCCATCAAAAGGCGGGACGCCCCTTCCAGCACCACGGGGCCTCGCCATTCGGTTTTGCCGTTGTGCTGTCCCAGCACGGCCGGCATCTCGCAATAGTACTGCAACTGGTAGGACGAACCGGGGCGGAAGACCAGGCGCCGCCCCTGGGGCGTTTTGAGGTTGCTGGACAGAAAACAGGTGTTCGATTCCATCGTGATGGCGGAATCGGCCGTACCGCCGTCCACGTCGCTCTCAAGACCGAACTGCCCGGACAGCACATTCACGTTCGCCCAGCCGATGGCTTTCAACGCCACGAAACGAAAGGCCTTGCCGGGGGCCATGGCGACCGTGATGTCGTGTCCGTTCACGTCCACCTGCCCGAAACGAAAATCAAGCGACTCCGATCCCGTCAGAAGCACGTCGTCGTCAAACGTGATGCGCCCTCTCGTGAAACACGCACTGTTCACTTTCGTCTGACGGATGACCCCGTTCGACTGACACCCCGTGCCGGCCAAATGGAACGCCTCCTGCCCATAGGCGCCCTTCCCTCCTGTCGTTCCGTCCAGCCGGCTCAGAATCGTCCCACCGTTCACGTACGTCTCGCCAGCCGCCGTGCCGAATGCGTTCGTCGTCGTCGCGTCGTAGAACCCATCCCTGACGAAGATGTCGCCAGCGAACGACGCCATCTCTTCGCCGGCGACGAGCGTACCCTCGCCTTTCTTGACGAGATCGCGCTCCCCGATCGCCGTCACGTCGGCGGCCGTGAGCGTGTAGGACTCGCCCGTCGGCACGATAACTTCATATTTGCCGTCGGACGTTTCCGACCACGTTGGCGCAGCACCGAGCGTTCCCACGACAAGCGAAAAGAGTCCATACGCACCTCCGATGAAAACTGACTTCCGCATCTTTTCCTGCCTTCCATTTCGTGTTCGTTTAAGTCGAAACAACCGCCCCGCCGAACAAAACTTTTCGACGAGTATGAAAGCAATTATAGCCATTTTTTTTTTATTGTCAATGGCCAATATGATTGGAGGTTCCCCATTTTTTTTTCTTGGCGGACGAAGCGTCGCGCCAGGTTGTATCATGCGGGCGCGGAAGCTCATTGCTTTCGCTGCGGGGAGTTCTTGAGTTTGGGAGTTCGGGGCGAATTGTGGAACGATCTCGCGTCTCCAAGCCTCCGAAACTCCCAGTGGCGAAAGCAACAACACCCCTACGGCGCACGTGTTCGAGCTTTCGCCGCGCGAACGTGCGATCCAGCGGCTTATGGCGGATCAAGTCAGGAAAGCAGGTCGATGAGCGCACAGACGATCACAGCGAGGAGCAGCACAATGCAACCGACGCAATTGACTTTGTGCTCTTCGGGCGTGACAGGCTCGTCCGCCGCATCCGAAGGAGTCTGCGGCAGAGACAAGAGGAACTTTTCATTTCTGGACTCATGGCGACTACGAATCAAGCCACGCAAGTATAATGCAAATGGCAAGAATAAGGATCGTGGAGAGAATGGCGAACCCGACAAAGTCAGACACGGAACGAAATTCGTTCGTGTGTCTGTTCGGGCCTGTCGAGCCGTTGACGGCTTCAAGAAACTCTTTCTCTGTGAATTTCTTCATGGTGCAATTATAGCAAAAACACAGCAGAGTTCTTCGACGGTCGGGCCGTCCGGCCGTTCGTGCCGGCGTTCGACCCGCGCGGTCTCCTCCCAGAGCCGCTGAGCGGCCTGTTCCGCCATCTTGAATTTCGCCATGCGTCTTTCTCCTTGCCGGCCCGTACGCCCGTGAAAAGTGTTGGTAAGTGTTGGTAAGCCTTGGCTAACACCAACATTCAACCACTTCCAGCGGCTCGGGCCTTTGCTCTCAACGGCGAACGGGAAAACCGAGAAAGCCCTTTTTTCTCAATTATCGCACGCGGGCGAAATGGTCGGGGCGAGAGGATTTGAACCTCCGACATTCTGCTCCCAAAGCAGACGCAC
>CAYZYQ010000146.1:0-3732 GCA_964482645.1 uncultured Lentisphaeraceae bacterium
GGAAGAGGGCCTTCAGCGTGGACACGCAGAGCGACTTCCCGAACCGGCGCGGCCGAGCGATGAAGAACTGCCCGCCCTGCGTATCGTTCACCAACAGCAGGATACGGTCTGTCTTGTCGACGTACGTGTAGCCGCTTCCGCGAAGTTTCTCGAATGTGTAGATGTCTGTCGCGATCTTTTCCATGGCGTCATTATAGCACAAACGCCAATGCGCAGACGAACAGTCGAGCAGCCGGATGCGTACCACCGTGCTCGCCGCCAGAAGGAGATTTCCGAGGAGTCTGCGACTTTTGGGCGTACTACCGCGCGTCGTCCGCGCCGTCGGACATGTACTTTTCGAGAATCGCCTGGCGACGTGTCTTCGCCTTCGCTGGCACGAGCTCGTAGAAGCTCGGCCCCTCGTGCTCGACGCTCCAGCACGTTGATTCGCAGAAAGCGTGGTACGTCCAGTCCCAGCCGTATTCGCGGAAGAGCGCACACAGATCCTCGATATACTGGTCGGCGCCCGGCGCGTAGGCCGCTGCGGAGAACTCGCCGACGAGGATACGTGCTCCCAGTTTCAGCTGAACGTCGCGTACGCTCTGAATCTCGCGGCGGACGAAGTCCTTGTCCCAGACCTCGGCCGCGCCGCTGTCTTTCCCCAGATCGCCCGGATACCGCTTGCGGTTCGGGTCGAGCGTCGCGTTCGCGCTCGGATACGGCAGCGGCTTATAACCCTCTTTCTTCTGGAACAGCCCCTGGTGCGTGAACCCCATCGGTTGGTAGACATGCACCGAATAAATAAGGTTGTCGTAGGGAAGCGGCTCGAAGCCCCGAAGCCCGTAGGGATTCTTGATGTCGAAACCGCGCGGGGAGCCGTTGCAGTTCGGCTCAATCACGATCGGCGTGACGGAGTCGAGCACACGAATCGCCTCGATCGTACGGCACATGACCGCGCGCCAGGTCGTCGTCGTAAGCTTGTTTTCGCGGTCAATCGGTTCGTTGAAGAGGTCGTAACCGTAGATTACGTCGTGATTGCCCCTGAATCGCCGCGCAATCTTCTCCCAGGTCGCGACGAGCGCGTCCTCGTACCGTTTCTCGACGAAGATCATGTCCGAGTTGTACTTCTCCTTCGTCATGCCGCCGATGTGCACGTGCAGGTCGACGCAGATCTTAATACCGCACCGACGGGCCCACGGCAACATCTCCTGTAGATGGTCGAGCCGCTTGTCGATCCAGGCGTTGTAAGCGGCGATGTCATCCGTCGCGTTCGTGAACTGGCTCCAGCCGGCGGCCATCTGGTAGCGGACGAGCGTTGCGCCCATGCGCTGCAGATCGTTGAACTCGCGTTCCCCCGAGGCGCCGAGCATCACGCCCCGCAGCTGCCGAGGCCACTGCCGCATATGTCCTGGATAGGCGACGCGCTTCCACGCGCCCGCGTCCGCAAGCCCCGCCAGCGCGAATCCTGCGCAGGCGAGGAACACCGTCTTCTTCAACGTCATCTTCTTCTCCTTTTTCGTCTTGTCCGTTTCCCGTCTGCCCGTCCTCACCGGAAAATCACCACGGTGCCGTTCATGCGCTTCACGTACTCGCACGTCGCAGCACGGATGAGCGCGTTCGTCGTCATTGGTTGTGCGCCACAGGCCTGGCCGTACGTCTCGCACGAGACGAAGTCCAGGATGGCTCGCGTGTCCGTCGCATCGGCCTCCAGTTCGTCGAGCGGTAGATCGACGCGCACGTTGTAACCCGCCACGGTATCGTCCGCACACGTACCCGCATGACCAGCGGCCCGTATTCCCTTCACGACCGCATCGAGGTCCAGCGTCCCGTTTGCGGGCGGCTCCAGCATGAGGCGCACGGAGATGCGTTCCGTGCGGTTCGTGTCGAGCTGGCGCACCGTGAACGACGGTAGCGGCAGCCACGCACGCGGCCGCGCCGCCGCGAGTGGCACGCCGTCCTCCAGTCGAGCCTCGTCCTTTAGCGACACGCGGAAGACATAGGCATATTCGTAACCGACATACCGCTTCCAACGCGGCTCGTTCAGAGTGGCCGTGTTCGTCTGCCACATCTCTTCGCCGATGAAGCCACCGTAGGTCTTGCTCGCCACGTGGATGCCTTGGGCATCGTGGTTTCGGCAGAGGAGCTCGAACGTATCGCGGCGGACAAGCTGGAAACCACCGTCGGGTGACAGACGCCAGATGCCGGGAATCGTCTTGTTGACACCGCCACCGTTCGCACCGTCCCAGACCTGCCGGCGCGTCCGAATCGGGCGGACGGCAAAGTCGGCGTCGTAGTCGGTATGCGCCGTCAGGCGGAAGTCGTTGAAGAGAGGCGGTACGCCGCCGTTCTCGTAGTTCGACGCGAAATACCACCGATCCACGGAGACAAGCCCTCCTCCTCCACGGACACGGAGCGTGAGGCGCGCTTTCGTCCCGCGGGAGGTGTCGTCCGAGATGAGTTTGCAGTCCTCCATCCACACCGTGCCGTCGTCGACGTCGACGAGATTGTGGTAGCGCACGTCCGTTCCGCCACCTTGTTCGACGGCCAGGTTGAAGTTCGAGACGACACCGCCCGAGGCGACGCGGATGACGTTCGTGTTTTGGGCCTGAACATACAGTTCCTTACCACCGAGATCGACCGTCCCGCCCTCCGAGACGGTCAGATAGGCGCCGACGCCCGCAGCTGGGTGCGTCGCCATATAGAGGGGCGCCGTGAACGTCGACGCATGGACGCGCATCGTACCGCCCCTCACGTTCACCCACCCGGCACCCATGTACGGCTGGTTCACATGCAGTGGCATGCGGTCGATGTCGCCGCCCATGACCAATGCGGCGTTGTCGCGCAGCTCAAGCGTACCGCCCGGCAGGATGTCGACGATGTTTGTGTAGATGCCCGCACCGGTGCTGTGGACTGACTCGCCGCCCCACAGGCGGAGCCGCGCGTCGCCGGAAAGTGACAGGAGCCCGCCGTTGCGTACTCGGATGTGATTGTAGGCCATGCACTCCGCGAAGGGCTGCGTGTTCGGATGCAGGGCGAGGAGTTTTTGGGAAACCGCCAACTCGCCGCCGTTGATGTCGAGCGTGATCTTGTTGTTGACAGGCCCATCCTGCCAAGCGGCCGTACCAAGATACGATGCCTCGTCCGTGCCCTCCAGTACCAATCGTGCGCCAGAAGGGATTTCAAGGTTTAGGGTCTTATCGGCGTCCTTCGCCAGAAAGTAGGTGCTCCCGGAGGCGAACGAGCCGGACGGAAGGATGATGTCCGCCGTCTTCCGAATCATCGTCAGGCTCGCCGCCGTAGGCACCGCCGATGCCGGTGCCGGCGTCCCGTCCGCGTAGGAGACGGTCCAGTTGACGGCATCTCCCCAGCTCGCGACACCCGACGCTCCTCCGACCCATTGGTTCGTGTAGAGGGGCGCGGCCGAAAGGGGAAAAGCACCACATACCGCCGATGCCACCAACACGATTACTTTTGAAGCCATATGTAGGATTCCACGCCTCGGCGTTGCCGCCGGCGCGACGTCCCCCTCATTAAACCGGACGTGCAGATTTTCCGCATCCGGCTTTACCCTTGGCGCTACGTTCGTCATGGATTGTCTTTCCTTTCTTCCATAAGTTGATGTCGCCAATTATATGATTTTTTTTTTCTTCCCTGTCAATACCCCCACTGCGCACGCTAATCCCGAAATCCGAGATCAGGGTTTCCGTACCCCTCTTGACTTTTGGCCGCAAACATGGCAGATTATAGGCGTTT
>CAYZYQ010000147.1:0-3723 GCA_964482645.1 uncultured Lentisphaeraceae bacterium
CCATTCGTCACGAGTTCTTCGCGAGCCGTTACGCGGACGAGTTCGAGGTCGTCCACGAGGGCACAGGCCACCCGTTTCTCAGAGTCCGCACCAATCTGCCGGACCTTGAAGCGGACGGACGTCGGCGTTGCCACCGTAAACGGCGTGTCGAACGTGACCGTCCGAAAGGTCGAGCTCCAGGAAGTAGCTGTCTTTCCGAGAGAGACCTCGTCATCGCCGTCGATTTTCCAAACCTGTACCGCATAGCCGGCGGTGACCTTGCTGTCGTTCCACTTCGTGCCTTCATCGCAAAGGACCCCGCCCATCCGGCAGCGCAGATGCCACGTCCCCGGCGGCACGGTCATCGCTGTACTCGTGGCCGTACCGTTCGTACCGTAGAGTGCCAGATGGATGCCGCCGTAGGCGGATCCGCGATCCTGATAGCCGCCCTGACTCGTCCCGCGTGTGATAAGGCAGACGTCCGGCGTTCCGCTCTGCGATTGTGCCAGCGTCCAATTCGCCGGCACGTTCTCAGCACTACGCGCAAGCCGTCCGTTCCACGTGAAGTCGGCACGTTCAAAATCACCGTTGGGCAGCGGACACGTCGTCTCCGTCGGAATGTCCGTGACGAGACGGAACTTGAAATCGTCGAAAATCGAATGCGCATCCCCCGTGCCGACATCGTGGTTCAAGATGAACGTGTACGTGCCCGCTTTCACGCCACGGACACGGAAGCGCTGATGGCGCATGGAACATTCGACGTAGGCGAGCGCCGTACCGATTTCATTCGTCACGCCGGCCGCGTCCACGAGCGCCATCTTCGTCCATCCGCCCGCATAATCGTTGCCTGTCTGTTTTTCGTTCATGCGCCCGCCCGACAGGAACGTCAAATCATAGTCGCCGTCAGTCGGGAACGTGACGACGTTCGACAGGATGAACGCCTGCTTAAACGCCAATACCTTCCGTCCCTGGAACGGGTAGTCCGCGTAGCGGAAATTGCTCTTCGTTCCACCGTCAATCACCCAATGCCCGTTGTGCGCCTGCGCGTTCACGAGATCGAAGAAATAACATTGCCCCTGTGCATGTAAAACTTTCCACCCATGATAGACCTTACCCACTTCCATCAGTCTCAACTCAGTTGCGTTCCCGCTCGGCCAGTCCTCCATGTCCGCATTTTCCATCGTCGCCCAAATCTCCGAAGCCGGTCGAATCGGTACGCTCGTACGCGGCGCGGAAAGGATAAGCGTACCCTCCGCGCCCACGACACGGAGTTTCTTCACGTCGTCCGCGAGTTCCGCGATGCGGACGGTCGTCGTGGGCGCAAGCGCGAGCGAGGCCGCGCCGGCGGCTTCCAGGGACACATCGTCCGTATGAACGGCCGACAACACCTCGAAATCGTCCCGCGTCAGCGCCAACGCGTCGCCCGGACGCATCTTCAACGTCGGTTCGACCGATTCAAGTTTCACGGCGTTCGCCGCAATGTACGTGGAGCCCACGTACGGTTTTGCCGTCGAATAAACCACGTGCAGTCCGTTGGACGCGGCCTCGATCGTACCGTCGCCGTCGAGCGCCGCCGAACCACCCGCCGGTTCCACGGACGCTCCACGCACCGTCTTCACCGTCACCGCGCCTGGCGCGGCGGCCGCAGCCCACTTCCGCACCAGCCACTCGCCCACCTGCTGACGTTCCGCTTCGGAGAGGCGGTTCGTGAACACGACCACTTCGCCGAGCGAATCGCCGCCGCACCGCCAGTGGTTCACCGCGTTCCAAATATTCCGGTCGTTGAAGAAATTATTGAAACTTCCCGTCGTCGCCCCCGCCGTCCATTCACAGGCGTACGGCCCGCGCGGAATAAAATGTTCAACGCCGTCGCACACTTTGCCGTTCCAGTAGGTCGTCCCCGCCAGCATCTCCGGCATGGAGTTCTGCTGCGAATACATCCTGTCAAGTACGCCGGCCGTACTGTTCGGATGCCAGAAGATGTTTCCTGTCGTTCCTAGCACGAATCCCCATGCATTCGTCACGTATCCGCAATAGAACACGTGCCGGATGCCGTCAATCATCGCGGACGCCGTACGATTCGTCGACACGAACTGCATCCACGAACCGGATTCGCGGCCATTGAAGTCCACGTACGACTGGCCGGGGCGGGCATCGTAGGTTTTCACGACGGGGTACTTGATGTATTTCTCCCACGTGCCGTCCGCCGTCTGGTTCGTACAAAAACTGATTCGTGCCTCGGCACAGTAGTAGGACGAGGCCCACGCGCCGGCCTCCTTCGTTTCGCGCACGTCGTACCAGCGGGACACCCCTGCGCCGCCGTCCGCCATCTCCAGCGTGTCCGGCCGCGTCGCGTCAAGCCAGAGAGCGGCGCGTTGCAGACAGGCGGGTTCCGTCAGTTCGGGCGCGGGCGCATCGACGACGCGCAGACGTCCCTCGCGCACGACGACGGGCACGTCCGCCCGCGTCTGAACGGCGGACGGCGCGAACGACCACGTTCCAGCGCCGCCCTTTTCGATTCTCCGCCCCTGCGGCGCGAAATAGACGTTCCCTGCGAACGCCACGTCGTTCGAGACAACGACATCCACGACTTCGCCGTTTCGAACAGCGAGATCGTCCGCGCCCGCAAAAGCGCACAGACACCCGGCGGCCCACAAGACCCCCGATCGAAAACGGATGGATTTCACGACAGTGTTCAACTTCATATCCACGACCTTTCGAAATGCTAAACCGAACTATGCTGTCAATTATATCCATTTTTTTTTTCTTGTCAACCGTCGTGGAAATTTGGAGGTTCCCCATTTTTTTTCTTGGCGGACGAGGCGTTGTGGTAGTCTGCGCCTTTGTGATCTCTGTGTTCTTTGTGGTTTCATGGGGAAGAGGGTGAGGCGGCGTGATGCAACCACAAAGAACACAGAGATCACAAAGCGCATTCCGGAACGACAACCATGAGCAGGATATCCCCGTCGCGTCGGGTTGTACCATGCGGGCGCGGAAGTCCGTTGCTTTCGCTACGGGGAGTTCTGGAGTCTCGGAGTTCGGGGAGGATTGTGGAACGACCGACGTCTCCAAGCCTCCCAAACTCCCAGTGGCGAAAGCAACAACGCCCCTACGGCATCCGCTCGCAGGCGATTTCGTTGAGCGTGTACAACTCCGCGCCCCGGAAGACGTAGACGATCTGGTGGAGCGTCGTGTCCCGCGCGAGCGACGGGACGGAGCGGTCGGCGCGGTATTTCGCCAGCTGCGCCTTCGCCTCGTCCACCTTCGCGGTCATCTCCGCGTCGGAGGCGTCCGCCCCCGCGTACTTGAGTTCCACGAGGTAGCTGTGGAGGACGTCGCCGTAGTGGACGCGCTCGGGGAAGAGGCAGAAGTCGCAGAACCCGCGCGTGAGTTCCATCTCCGGCGCGAGGAGGTAGAACTTCAGGTGCCCGAACTCCGCCTGCATGTAGCCCTGCACGCGGATCTCGCCCTGGAGGCCGCCGCGCACGGGCGTCGTCTCCGCGTAGTCCTGCGCGAGGCGTTTCAGGAACGGCGCCCAGTCGCCGTCGTAGGCGAACGCGCCCGCGAGGCGGGACCATTCCATCCAGTCCGGCGTCCGCGTCCGGCGGTAGGCGTCGCGCAGGTAGTCGAAGAGCTGGCGGCGGACGCAGACGTTCGGGATCCTGAAGACCGTCTGCCCGCGCCGCCAATCCTGCATCGAGACGATGCCGTAGTAGTGGAAGAGCGAGTGGAAGTTCGCGAGGT
>CAYZYQ010000148.1:0-3483 GCA_964482645.1 uncultured Lentisphaeraceae bacterium
AATGGGCGCATTTTTCGTACGTCTGTGGACAATGGGCGCGGGGGTGTGCTATAATATGCGCATTCCAACAGAAACGGGCAGAGGTCGGAAAAATGAAAGATTGCGCACAGGTGATTGAAAACGCACGTCGCGGGGACGTGTGCCGCGTGTGCGTATTCGCGCAAAATTCGGCCTTTGACGGGCGTTTTGCGATTTGTGCCCCCCCCCCTGTTATAGGCTAGAACGCGCGTACAAGGCCTCCGAGGGGGCTGTCCGTGCGAATGACGTTCGGGGGCGGGGGCATGGTCTTTGGCTCTTCCCGGTCGAAGGGGGGTGTTGCGCATGAGCCGTTTTCAGGAAAACCGGTCAACGGCGAAAAACGTGACGGTCGCTGTCGCGGGTGGAAATCGCGAGGAGGCATGTAGCTCTGCGTTGCGCACAGGGGCAAAAAGGGGGTGCGCTTTGCGCCGTGATTCGGGATCCTTGAAACGGTTGGTGGTTCTTGGCGAAGATCTCCTGGTTTTAATGGTTGCCGGCATGGGCATTTGCATGATGGCTTTTCTGATGGTGTGCCTGTTTCGCATCGGAAACGTCGGGCGGTCGATTGTCGAGGCGTTGTCGGCCTGTTCGGGCTTCCTGTCCGCCGTGTCCTGGCCGTTGTTGATTGTGCTGCTGGTGGTTCTCCACCGTAGACAGTTCGTCCGGGTACTTGACGCGTTGCCGTGGTTTGTACGCAACTACGCGCGTGGCAATGTGGTGAGTCCGGCCGTACAGACGGACGAGGCGGGCAAGTCGTCCGCGGAATCGGAACAAACGGGGAATGCGGCGAGAGACCCCGTCTCGGCGGAAGAGATGTCGGAAAAGCCCACGGAGGACGCACTCACGGTTTCACGTCCGGCCAAACTGGATGTATCTGGCGTGTTGAAAGAATTGCAGAAGGAACTTGGAACGCCAATTTACGGAGACGTCAATCTGTTCTCGAATCGGACTTTCCGCTTTGACGGTGCGATTGTCGGCGGCGACGGCGTGACGGGCATTGTGATCCGGGACGCGGCAGGTGTTGACCACGTACGGGAATTGAGACGGCTGGCGGGATTCTACAACGCGATTTCGGAAAAGGACAGACGAGATTTTACAGTGCTCTACTGTGTCGTCGGAAATCGGGAGGGGCTGTCCGAAACGTTATGCAGAGTGCGCGACGAACTGGGCGTTCCGATGGAATTTCAGTTTCGCGAACGGGAAAACGGGTTTCGTCCATGATTTCGTTCATGAGAACTAAAGAAAGGAAGACAAGATGAAGATGAAAATCGTACAAGACGGGATGGTTTATCGAAAGCACGTCGAGGTGTTCGCGAAACTGGGGATGCCGCATCCAATGCCGGTCTTCTCGTCTATTCACATCCTGCCCGACAAGTGGATGTTCTGGTTTCCGAATTTCCCGAAGGGCGGAAATTGGATGAACATGGAGATTGACGGCTGGAAGGAAATCGAACAGGCCTACATGGGGGATGGGGAAACGTTCAACACGGCTTTCAATGAAATGCTGGACTATCGGCGCATCACGTTTGCGAAGATCAAGGGAGGCTATGTCTTCAAAGGCGTGTTTGGAAACGGAGTCCTCAACGGCGACAGGGTCATCCGGTTCAAGAAACTGTCCGATTCCTGCGAGCTGGATTTCAACGGCACTTTGTATTGACAGGAAACGCGGTTTGCACAGTAGGGTGGAAGACTAAAAAGGAGACGACATGAGCTTGACGATGGTCGGCAGATCAATTTTCAGGGGGATTGTGCGTTTGTTGGCGTTTACTTTGTCGTGCGCCGTCTGGGGCGTGCCGACGGTCAGCGACTTGAAGGTGACGTCACGTGCACCATGGGGGATTGCCATTGACTACACGGTCAGCGGGGCGAACGAAGCGGAAGTGAATGTTGGGCCGATTGTCACGGCCACGGCGGACGGACGAACCTACACGGCGCGGCACCTTTCCGGCGCGACGAACGGTTCGAACGGTGCGCATCGCGTCCATTGGGATATGTTGAAGGATGGTATCACGGGCAAGTTCGCGAACGGTGTCGTGCAGGTTGAATGCTTTGATCCCTATTGTGTTATCGATCTGTCGAGCGGGGCGTCCGCCACCTCCTACCCTGTCGCGTACCTCTCTGCCGTGCCGGCGAGCGGCTGGACGGACGAACACAAGACGACGAAACTTGTCCTTCGTCTCGTCCCGGCTGGTTCGTTCATTATGGGGAAAAACCAGACGAACGAATCGCACCGCGTCACGCTGACGAAGCCGTTCTACGTGGGCGTGTTCGAGGTCACGCAGAAGCAGTGGGACCTTGTCATGGGGGGCAAGCGGTCGTCCTTCACGGGCGACACGCGGCCGGTCGAGAACGTCGCCTACAGCGACATTCGCGGTTCGTCCGTCGGGACGAACTGGCCGGCGTCGTCCGCCGTCGATGCGACGAGTTTCCTCGGCAAACTGCGGGCAAAGACGGGGCTGGACGGTTTCGACCTGCCAACGGAGGCGCAGTGGGAGTACGTATGCCGGGCGGGAACGACCTCGACGTACAACAACGGTGACGACACGGCGGGCAACCTATGGATGCTGGGACGATACAAGGGTAACAAGTCCGATGGGCGCGGTGGGTATACGCAGCACACGGCGGTCGGGTCGTACGCGCCGAACGCCTGGGGGCTGTACGACATGCACGGCAACGTGTATGAATGGTGTCTCGACGGGCTCGGCTCGTTGTCATATGGCACGGATCCGGAGGGTTCGTCCTCGGGGTCTGGCCGGGTGAAACGCGGCGGCGGCTGGGACACGTACGGGAGTTTCTGCACCTCGTCCGACCGGCTCGGCGTCCCCCCGTCGGATCGGGACGACGACCACGGCTTCCGCCTTGTCAGGACCCTAAACAACAAAACGGAGTAGGCCATCGCGCCCGGCGCTGGCGCGGTAGCGCCTCGCCGGGCGCGTCGAAAAATTTTTCGGGTATGCACGTACGTGTGGTGACAATGCGGTCCAGCGACGGTCGTCCACGAGTTAGATTTTGAATTGAGCGGGAAGGACCGAAAATGAGAAAGTCAACGTTGAAATGTCTGTTGGCCGCTGCGGTCTGCTGGGCGGGAGTCGGCTCGGCGATGGCGGGGGCCTACTATGCCGCCGTCTCGAACGTGTCGTGGCAGGTGCACCGTGAAAGCGACCCCGTCATGGGTTCACTGCAGATCGGCTATGCGCCGGGCGCGGACGGACGGGCCGTCGTGAAGATCGATGGGGAGGCGGTTGTCGATTCGGGGACGGAAGGCGCGTACACGTGGCAGCCGCAGACGCTGGGCCGGCACACGCTGTCCGTGGACGGCGACGTCGACTTCTCGGCGACGTACACGGTGACCGCGTTTGACTACGACACGCAGCTTGCGCCGAATCCGCCGATGGCGAAAAACAACAGCATCGCCATCACGCCGACGACGCGGGAGATCGCGCAGGGCGGCGGCGGTGCGGCAAT
>CAYZYQ010000149.1:0-3279 GCA_964482645.1 uncultured Lentisphaeraceae bacterium
CGAACATCGCCGCGTACTTCGCCTCCTTCTCGTCCGGCCGCGCCTCCGAAGCGCGGTAAAGTTCTTTTTCCGCTTCGTCCGTCAGCCATTCGGGCGATGGATTCAACACCTTTGACCTCTTTTCCGGCGGAATGAAATCGAACTCGGCGTACAGACGATACCGCACGTCACGCAGGAAAAGACCCGCTCGCTGCTGGCGAACGTCCTCGACGAGAATGCCGTCACTCCCCCGACCCGCCACGGCACTCACCTCGTTGCGCCGTACGCTCGTCCAGCGAATTGGATTCATCACCTCGATTTTCACGATCCGCCACCTAATGGCCGGCTTCCAAAAGATCGCCGAGAAGATGCCCCGTGCCGCCGATGGCGTAATGACATCGTAGCTCACGCGCTCGACTTTCATTTCAGGGCGCGTAAAGCAGGCGAAACCGCCCGAAACGTCCAGACAAAATCCTCTTCTCATCTCGTATTCCTTTCGCCGTCAAACCCATTCACAAAATGCACTCCTCGGGCGACGGGCCGTCGCGAAAAACGTCAAGCCCGAACGCTTCGGAATAGAACGAATCCAAAGCCTGGACGAAGACGCCGGGCTGCATCTCCTCGATGCCACCCGCCTCCTTCAGCTTCGCGGCCATTCCCTTCTGCACGGTCACGACGTACCGCTGCAACCCGCGCATGACGTCCCGCTTCGGCCCGACGACGCGCAGCCGTTCGATCAGCGCGTCATTTCCGCCATAGCGCACGACGATCGGCACGGTCTCGACCCCGACCATCTTGAACTTGGCGGCGGCCTCGCGGAACTGGAAACGGAAAAAGCGCGCGCCCTTGACCAGCAACTCGTCGAACGCCTCGCCCATGGAGTGGACGCGGGACTACAGTTTCCCGAAATAGACGGGAAAGACGTCCGGAGAATCGAACGACGGCCTTTCAGAAGCCGCCAGCAGATCGCCCGTGGCGTACTCGCCGTACCGCAACTCGCCCCGCGGACTCTCCTTCGGCGGCATGAAGACGACAACGCGACCGAATCCGTCAAGTCGCCCCTCGCGGTTGCACCGCCCCGCCGACTGGGCAATGGACGCCAGCCCCGTGAATGCGCGGTAGACCACGGGAAAGTCCACGTCCACCCCCGCCTCGACCAGCTGCGTACTTACGACACGGACGGGTTCGCCATTTGCCAAACGCTCTTTGATTCGGCGATGACCCGCGACCGGTGCTCGCCGCACATGGACGCCGAAAGGTGGATCGTCCCCTCCGGCATGAGAGCATACAGATCGCGACAGTCCCGCCGCGTATTCACGACGCAGAGGACTTGCGGGAACGAAGCCAATTCCGCCGCGATTTCCTCCCATGTCCTACGCCGGCTCAAATCTTCGGGGAACTCCCACTCCGTCCGCTTGAGACGCCTGTAAAGATCCAGCGACGGCGGAACGATTTCGTGGACACCGTCCAGTCCCGGCAGTCGGGGCTGCGTCGCGGTCGACAGAACGAACGTCGTGCCGTAATGCGCGGCCAGCTGTCTCATCGCAAGGACACAGGGTTTGAGCAGACCAGTCGGAAGCAACTGAACCTCGTCCAGAATCACAACGCTGTCGGCGACATTGTGCAACTTGCGGCAGCGACTCGACCGGCAGGCGTACAGCGACTCGAAGAACTGGACGGTCGTCGTCACGATCACGGGCACGTCCCAGTTCTCGGAAGCCAGGCGGGAACGCTCCGTTTCCTTCGCGGGGTCGAAGTTGGAATGATGTTCCAGCACATTCTCCGCGCCAATGAACCCGCGCAGGACGTCGGCCGTCTGCTCGATGATGGACGTGTACGGAATCACGTAGACGATCCGCCTCTTGCCATGCCGAAGCGCATGGCGAAACGCAAACGCCATCGCGGACAGCGTCTTGCCGCCACCCGTCGGGACGCTGAGCGAGAACAGTCCGGGCTGTCGGTCGGCAGCGGATTCACAGGCGGCGCGGATTTCGGCGCGGATGGCGTTCACTTCAGTCGGAGAAGCGGACTTCTGCTTGGCGTCGAGCTTCGTGAAGAACATCCGCGCCAACTCGTCCAACGGCGCCCCCGCGTCGCGCCGAGACGCGCGGGCGGCGTCCATGAACGCTTCCGTGTCGAGGAAGTCGGCGTCAACCAGGCACGAGTAGAGCATGCGGATCCAGAACGCCACGTCCTCCTCCCTGAACGCGAACGGTGGACGCGGCTTCCGCCACGCGGGTTCGCAATCCGAGATCCATTTCGCCACGGCAGGTTCATCGAGGACGGCACTTTCCTCTGACAGGCGGACGGACAACGCGCCGTTCGGCGTCTCGCCGCCAATCCAGTCGGGAAGGCCCGCGTGATGTCCGGCCACGCAATAGGCGAGAATGTGGCCGAGCGGTCCAAACCTCTTCTCCGCCCAGCAGGCGCCCGCGCCCGAATGGGAATGGTCGGAACCATCGTAGCCGACATCGTCCATCCCGTTTGCGCGAGCAAGATACGACTGGAACGAGCGTCGCGCCTTGCCCATGTCGTGGATTTCGCCGAGCAGCGCGGCCCATTCGGAAGAGCCGAATGGACGAGCGAACGCCGCCGCAAGCGATGCCACGCCGGACACATGCGCGTCAAGCGTCTGCCACGACTCTCTTGGCGCACCTTCCCGGCTATGGGCGAACACGCCCCCGTTTGAACGAACTTCTTCCATTGGACGCCAGTGTAGCAAAGAACAACCCACGACGCAATGAGATTATCAGGCGGAAAATTGTACGCCGTTTGTTACAATAGCGGACACTCCTTTGAAACCCGTGCCAGGATTTCGACACGCCGTTCGTCAAATGCCAGGCGCCGTTGGTGTCATGGGGAACGAACATGTCACGAATGGTGACGTACGAATACATTGGCACAAAACGTTTACACCGAGACGAAATCTGACAAGCGGCTCTACAAGACAACGGGCATCACGCGCCAGACACCCAACCTTTTAGGAAAGTGTCCGTCATTTGACGAACAGGGCACAATCCACCACTCAGAACCTGTGCGGTTCGCCACGAGACAACCAAACAACGAGGAATCGTAGGCACACCCGCCGTCAGACCACGCCGCGTAGTCCTAGAATGTACTCCCCGTCAGATCCGAACACGCGAACGCTCCCCCATCAAAGATCTGCACAATTTTCCGTCTAACCGTTTCCAACGGATGCCGCCGCCCGCAGTTCGGACATGGGGATTTCCTCCAGGCGCACGAGTTCGCGCCCGCGGAACTCGTAGCAGATGAAGTGCACGGGCGTCCCGCCCGCCAGCG
>CAYZYQ010000150.1:0-3149 GCA_964482645.1 uncultured Lentisphaeraceae bacterium
TAGTATGCCAAAAATACGGCGTTCAGTCAATAGGGATAAACGACACGCGCCGCGTCGTCGCGCTGAACGCCACGCGCATAATGAACCGCGCTCGTGCCGAAAAGCATCGCGTAGAATGGCGTCGTGCGGCGAATGCCCGCCGTTTTCTCCAACAGTTCGGGCACGACCGCCTTCTGGATCATGCGCAGAAAACCGAACCAGCACGTGGCGATGCCATGCGCCTGAGCGAGCATCTCAAAATACGTGCAGGCCGCCACCACGTCCACCTCCGGCGTGACAACCGCCGGATTCGTCTCGTCCGACGAGACGATCAGCATCCCCGCCGCGCCACGGAAGAACGTGTCCTCGCCACCTCGACGAAGTTTGATCGCCGGCACGGCCAGCCAGCGCGGCAACAGTTTCGTCCCGTCGCGATGCTGTTCGATTGTCCGGAGGAATTCGCGTTTGAACCGCGCTAGCGACGCACGATCGCGGTAGCACGTGAACGTCAACGACCGTGCATTGCACCCCGTCGGCACGTTGCCGAGCGTTCGCAACACCCGGTCGAGCGTCTGCGGATCGACGTCCACGTCCTGGAACTGGCGCGTCGAACGACGAACTCGGAACCAATTTTCGACAGCTTGTGCGGACGGCAGTTCGAGGTTTGCGGTCGCGACAGACCCGTCGGCCGTCTTGCCGTCGAACATGATCGCCCCCGTCGGGCAAATGGCGAAACAATGCTGGCAATGTGCGCATTTCGTCGGATTGGGCAGCACGGGACGCCCAGTCGCATCGGCCTTCAGCGCCTTGAACGAGCAATCGCGTACGCATTGTCCACAGGCCACGCATTTCGCGGCGTCGTAGGAGAAAAATTCGGAGGCCATGTTTTTCCTTCTTCTTCGTGTTGGATGTTGGTAGATGAAAATGCAGATACGTCCTGCGGCTTAGAGGACGCGGACGAACGCCCGCCCCGCCACCGTACCGAGGGCGAGCGCGAGAAGTTCGGGGATGAAGAAAACGACGCCCACCGTGGCGAGCAGCGAACACATCACACCGGCCCACAGGAAAGACGGTTGGGGAAGGCGCGACATTACACGAAACCGGTTGCCGTCAACCGGCTCAACGTAGAGGCGCACACAGACGCCGCGCCGACGGGGGAGGACGCGCGGCCGCAACGGCAACGGCACGGGATGGTCGGGAATCCACCGTCGGCGTACATCCAGTTTCGCGGGCGGCCGCCCCTCGACGTTGATGACGATTCGCCCCTCCACATCCCAATCCATCGTGACGGGAACGGACAAGGGGTGTTCAGTTTGGACGCAAATGCGCAACCGGCGTGGCCACGCATCCAGCCGCCGTGCCACCGACGCCCAGCAATCTGCCAGAAAGGCGGGTTCGGGATTGTCGGCGTCGAAGAAGACCAACACGTCATCCCCCCACCGCCGCGTCCACCAAGCGTGGTACAGCACCGGCACGAGAAACGCGCCCACACCGCACAGGGCAATCAGAGCAAACCGCATCGTGCCAGCACCTTTCTCGTCGCCGTCGCCAACGGCACATGGCGCGGATCGACGAACTGCGCGTCGCCCCGGATGCCCCGCATCACGTCCAGCTCCAAACGGAAATGCGAAAAGACCTGCGTCTGTCCCTGCGTCGGCTCGACGGCGGGCAATTCCCAAAGGCCTTTGAGCAAGCCACCCTCCCGGTTCTCCACCAGCAACACGCGACCGGCCGCGTCCGAAAAAACCGCAACCGTCGCCGTCCGCACAGGCAACGTCTTCTTTTCCGGACGCACGGGATAGTCGGCCCAGGAACCGTGCCGCCGCGCCGCGCACGTCCGGGCGAGCGGACACGTCCCACACGACGGATTCGCGGGCGTGCAGACGAGCGCCCCGAGTTCCATCATCGCCTGGTTAAACGCGCCGGCATCGCCGGACGCCTCGATCGCGGGCTGCAACCGCTGCGCCAGTTTCTGCCGCGCCGGCAGTTTGTGAAAATCGTCCGTCAGTTCCCAGTAACGGGCGAACACCCGCGCCACGTTGCCATCGACGACGGGCGCACATTCGCCGTCCAGCACGCTGGCCAGCGCGGCGGCCGTATAAGGCCCCACGCCGGGAATCTCCGACCACGCCGCCGTGCCATGCGGCCAGCCATCCGCCGCAATTTTCCGCGCGGCCTTGTGGAGGTTACGCGCACGCGCGTAGTAGCCCAGTCCCTCCCAGGCTTTCAACACGTCTTGTTCGGATGCGGCGGCCAACGCGGCCACGTCCGGAAAACGTGCCAGGAAGCGTTCGTAGTACGGCAGCACGGATGTGTAGGTCGTCTGCTGCATCATGATTTCGCTCACCCAGCAGACGTACGGCCCCGGTTGCAGACGCCACGGCATCGGCCGCTTCACCCGCTCGAACCATGCGACAAGTCGTTTGGCGAACATCGCGTCAGAATTCCCCGCGTCAAGCCAGACGCAAAACCATCGCCTTTTCGGGACACGTGAAAGGATTCGCGTGCTTCGTGCAGTTGATGCAGCCCGAATAGAGCTTGTGCATGATGTGCGTCTTCTCGATTTCGTGGAATCCCAGCGTCTCGAAGAACGCGGGCGTGAGCGTGAGCACGACGATTTCGGCCGGATGGAACGGACGCACCCGGTCGATGACGGCCTGAACGAGCATCCGACCGACGCCCTGCCGACGAAACGGCGCGCGCACGGCGACGCTCTGGACTTCGACGGCGGCTTTCAGCGGGTCGCCGATTTCCGGCCAGATCTGATAGGCGGCGCAGCCGACAAGTTCGTCCGCACACTCGACGACCAGAAAACGGTCGATGTTTTCCACAACGTTGCCCATGGAGCGTGGAACAAGCTCCTCCTTGAGCAAGTGGATCAACGACCGAATACGCTCCGCGTCCTGAAGCGTCGCCGCACGTGTTCTGTATTTCTCGTTCACGGCGAACAGTATATCAAATTCCCTGAATCTGATCGGCAGGACGGGGAATGATCGGAACCGGATGCGTCCTCGGCACGGATGCGGCGCAAGGTCTCTTCCGTGAGGAAGAGGTTGGCGCGGAAGTCCGCGCGCATCGCGTCCGTGACGTCGCGCCGCAAGAGCCAGCCCATGACGTTCTGCAGCAACGCCGCGTTGTCCGCCTTCTCGATGCGGAACGGCTGGAACGAC
>CAYZYQ010000151.1:0-3141 GCA_964482645.1 uncultured Lentisphaeraceae bacterium
ATGCAAACACCGCACATTATACAACGTCTGGCCGTTCGGGACAAGCGTCCCGCGATTTTGGAGGTTCCACATTTTTTTTTCTTCGTGGACAAGGCGTTGCGGCGGACGGCGTGGTTTTGAGCCGCTTTCAGAAAAAGGGCGTCGCCTTTCCCGTTCGGCCTGGGAGGATGCGGTTTTGCCAGATCCTCTACTACACCGGACGGCCTTGCAGGGCGCACGCGTCGATTCGCGCCACGAGCGCCGTCGGCCCATGTCCGGACACGTCCGCCACGACCTCCCGCCAGACGGCCCGCGCCTGCGCAATCGCCGCCACATACGCCCCCATGCCCGTCACGTTTCGCTCATCCATACCTGTCCCTCCACGAACGTCCGCCGTGCCAGCCCTGTCATGGCTATACGCGCTACCCGTCTCGTCATGCTCATCCATGCCGCCCGTCCCACCACACACATCCACACCGCCCATCCCATCATGAACATCAAACGTACCCACGAGTTGATTTCGTCCGCAACGTAATCCTGGACAGTCACCCATCTCCATCGTTCCATCTCCAGGCGTCATATTTTGGCGTTTATTCCCATCGTTTCTACTTGTTTCGTTCAAGGCATCATTTCGTCCGCAACGTAATCTCACACGTCCGTTCTCTGCCACGTCCGCGCCAGGGCGGTCCATCACGTCCTGTCTACCGCCCGCCGGAATCGCGTCGGGGTTGCCCACGTCCGATGTTTCGCCGTCTATGGCATCCACGCCGGAGGACGCCATGGACGACGATTCGGCGGCGGAAGCATCCACGGACGGCTGGCCGACGGCTGCGTCTTCAGACGACGGTTCGACGACGGCGGCGGCGGGGACGGGGTCGTCGAGGCCGGCGATCCGGCGGAGCTTCTGCGCGGCGGCCTTGTAGCGCATGACGGTCGTGTAGCGCAGGTAGAGCGCGGGGATGTTCTCCTGCAGCCAGCGCTTCACCCCGCCGCGCCGCCCGACGATCGCGCCGCCGTCATCAAAGATAAGACTGTTGTCGAGGAAGCATTCGAGGTCGGCGACGAGGCTGCCGAACCGGATCGTGGCCGCGTGGGACTCGCCGACGTGGAGCCAGGCGTCGAGGATCCGTTCGCGCGTCGGGCACGGGTTCAGGGTCGTGCGCCTCCGGATCCGCCGCCCGGCGGCGCGGGCGCGGCGGCGGGCGTTCTCCGCGCCGTAGTACGACGGCCGGCGGGCGGCGTGGCGGAGGCGGTCGAGCCGCCGCGTCGCCGCCAGGCGGACGAACCGCGCCAGGCACTGGAGCGTCCAGACGTCGCCGTCCGCCCACGCGACCATCCCGGCGAGCGTCCAGCCCTCGCGCCGCCAGACGGCCGCGAACCCCTCCGTCGCCTCCATGAGGTCGCCCGCGGCGCGGCGGCGGGCCTCGTCCGCCTCCCGTTGGTTGCGCCGGCGGCTCTCGACCCGCCGCTCGTGCGCCTCGACGATCGCGCGTTCGACCGGCTCGTACTTCTCCAGCCACGCCCGCTGCGCCTCGGCCTCCGACGTCGCGCCACCCCCCGTCGTACGCACTGCTTCTGAACGTCCCGTTGTCGTGCTTCCCTCCGCCATACGTCCTTCCGAACGTCTTGTCATCGTGCTTGCCGCTGCATCGTGGTTCGCCATGCCATTGTTTTTCATGTTGCCTCCTTCGTCATCGCCGTTTCAATTTCCGAACATCCCATCTCCCTCGGAACGGGCAGAGCAGATCCCGCGCAGGGCGGGTTCTCCGGAACCGCGTGCCACGGTTTTCTGAATCTCCCGATTCTTCTGAATGCAAGCCTCTTTTCATCGGAAGTCGGGGCTTCGTGAATGTCGGAAACCCGCGCTTCCCGACCGGGGCTTCTCGAATGCCGGAGGAGATTCTTGGACAATGGAAGTGCACGTTCAATCGTCATAGAATCCATTCTACCAAACGTGTCGTTCAACTGCAACGGGAATGTGAGATTACGTTGCGGACGAATTCTTTTCATTGAAAGTCGTGATATATTTCCACCTTTCCAGTTGTAAAATCATGTGTAAATCCATCTCCTTTGTTTCGTGAGATTATGGTGCGGACGAATTGCAGATGTCTGTCAGATGGAACGCTGTCCAACCTTCAACCGGCTTGACCGCAACCAACTCGATCGCAACCAGCTCGATTGCCTACCGGCTTGACCGCAACCAGCTCGATCGCCTACCGGCTTGACCGCCAATCAATCCGACCGTAACCAGCCCGAGCGCCAAATACAAAAAAGCCTTATCCTCTACCCAAAAAATTGAATCCCCCCTCCGAAATGCCTGCCCGCCATATCACCATCCCGCCATATCACCATCCCGACGCAGAACAATTTCGTCCGCAACGTAATCCTACGAAATGGAGCGGAGAAATGGAACGGATGGTGTTTTCATATGAAACGCGAAAAACAATCGTGAAACTGCTGTTGGAGGTTCCCAAATTTTTCTTGGCTGACAGCGAAACGTCTGTTGGACGCATGGCTGACAGCGAAACGTCTGTTGGACGCATGGCTGACAACGAAACGTCTGTTGGAAGCATGGTCCACTGCGCGGGTGATGATCGTTGCCCTCCCAGACTCCGAAACTCCCGATGGCAAAAGCAACAACACCCCCCTACGGAATCTGTTCGTAGGCGATTTCGTCGAGCGTGTGCAGTTCCGCGCCCTTGAAGACGTGGGCGATCCGGTGGAACGCCGCGCTCCGCGTTCCCGCAGCCGGATTTTCACTTGGTGCAATGTGAAAACCGCGACGTCGCCCTTTATTTACAAGGGGGCGGCGATTTTCTTGCCCGAAAAATTGGGGAACCTCCAAGCGCCGCGAAAAACGTGCAAGGGGGGGCGGGGGCGAATTCTGCCAAACTTCAGAAATATACCCTATTGACGGGGGAGAAAAAAAAAATGCTACAATCCCTGCCACTTCCGATGTAGGAGAGTGTCTGTTCCGTTCGAGCGGAGGTGCAAGCGAAAAATGACGATGAGAAGTAGAAACGAACATAACAGCCCCTACAGCGCGGCGTTTACGGGATGCGGGTTCAGGCTGGACGAGACCGTGGCGCTCTTGCCGATCCTGCAGACGCCCGATGCGGAGGCGCGTCTCCAGGCGGAGGTCGAGGACAACAGTCTGCTCCT
>CAYZYQ010000152.1:0-2838 GCA_964482645.1 uncultured Lentisphaeraceae bacterium
ACGGCACGGAGTGGAAGATCGTGTTCGACGGGCCGGTGGCGGACGGCACGGACAAGTGAGGCGTGGACGCGAGGAACGAGTTTTGAGGAGTCGTCGCCATTTGATGGGGCGCAAGAAAGGCAAAATCATGAAAAGATGCTTGTTTGTCATGGGGTGTCTGCTGTCGCTCTGTCTGATGGCGACGCCGTCCATTGTCGGTGTCACGGCCCGGCAACGGTATCCGTGGAACGGGAAGGTGGACATCTCGTTCGAGGTCGTCGGCGATCCGACGGAGAACGTGCCGGACGGGAAAGTCGCGGAGCTGTCGGTGAAACTGACGGATCGGGCGGCGGGTCGGACGTACACGGCCACGAATTTGACAGGCGATACGGAGCCGACGGAAGGTGCACATCGCCTCGTCTGGGATCTGACGGCGCAGGGCCTTGAGGTCTATGTCCCCAACGCCGTGTTCTCTGTGGCGTATGAGGAGAAGTTCCCGCTCTATCGCGTCATCGACGTGTCGGGAGGTTCCGACGTCGCGCAGTACCCTGTGTCGTTCCTGAATGCGGCGCCCCACGAGGGTTGGAGCGAGGTGGACAAGACCGACCGGATTGTCCTGCGACGGATTGACGGCACGAACGGCGTGTATTACGCAGGCGTGTTCGAGGTGACCGAGGCGCAGTGGGACAAGGTGATGGGCGACTATGCCTGGTATAAGGCGAACAGCGAGAACACGACGCATCCCGTGGGCATGCTTCGGGCAAACGCATGGGGACTCTACGATGTTCACGGGAATGTGAGTGAGTGGTGTTTGGAGCGGTATTGGAGCAACAGCGGCCACCGTGTGCTGCGTGCCGGCGCGTATAGCAGCAATGTCTCACGCTGCGCGTTCGCGTATCGCTACGACCCCAACCCGAACAATGGCTGGAACTACTACGGTTTTCGGCTGTTTTGCCGCTCAGGATCGAACTAAGTTCCATGCTTAAGAATCAGAAACAGGCGGGAATCCGAGCGCGTGGCGGTGAGATGAAACGAGAGGACCATATCTTTGACCTGGGGATTGGCTGCGCGGCGAGGACGTCAGGCGCGAGTCTGGGCGTTCGCGCAGAGGGTGGCCGCGAGGTCATTGAGGGCGAGGCAGTTCGCGCGGAAGCGGGCACGGGCCGTTGGATCGCGGCGCGGGTCGAGGGCCGAGACGCGCGGCGTGTCGCTGAACCCCGAAAGGATCAGCATTCGGTCGGCGGCGAGTTC
Organism: uncultured Lentisphaeraceae bacterium; assembly: GCA_964482645.1. Classification (GTDB taxonomy): domain Bacteria; phylum Verrucomicrobiota; class Kiritimatiellia; order RFP12; family UBA1067; genus RUG572. Next base: position 1,231 of record CAYZYQ010000152.1, read on the forward strand.
GCGCGAGTCCTCGGCCGAGGGGTCGTAGCGTGGCGGCAACGCGCAGGGGAGCAACTTGATGAAACGAGCGCACGGCGTCGCCTTGAGGCGGCGGAGCGCTTCGACTTCGCCCGGCGAGATGAAGCCGCTCACGGGCACTTCGCCGTGCGCGGCGCGGGCGACGATTTCGCGGATTGCCGCTTCGTGCTCGGCAACGGTCTTCTTGAGCGTGAGGCGCACGTGGAAGAGGAAGGGCGAGCCGAGGAGCGCGAGGTTGCCGACCGCGTTCCAGACGCGCGACGGGTCGAGGATCGCGTGGCGAATCGGGCCGAGGCGCCGGAATTGATCGGGGTGGCGCATCTTCCAGAGTGCGCGCGCCGGATTGAGCGCGATGTAGTGGCGAATGGCCTTGAGCTGGCGCGAATCGAACGAAAGCTCGATGTAGGCGCGGCGGTCGAAGCGCAGGGGGGCGGGAGAACGGACGGGGGTTGCACCCCCGCGCCCCTGCTGAAGGGCGCTTTTGCGCGGTCCCGGGTGGCTGCCGTAAAGGGCGCTTTCGCGCGGCCCCGGGTGGCTGTTGCGAATCCCCTGCTGAAGGGCGCTTTCGCGCTTGAGGGCGGCGGCGCGGGCGCGGCCCTTCGCAACGGTTTCGGCAAACAGGCGGATGGCGTCGAAGGGGGGTGCGGGGGCTTGCCCCCGTGCGTTCAGTTCCCACGCGGCTTCAATGGCCTCCATGAGCATGAAGCTAACCCAAAGCGGGTTGAAGGTCGGCGCACGGTCGTAGTTGACGATCATCAGGAAGTGGATGTGATCGGGCATGATGACGCGGTTCGAGAGCGTTGCGCAGGGATAGACCTTGTGGAGCGCAAGCAGTACCGCGAGCGCCGCTTCGCCGTACGGCGTCAGCGCAGGTGGCGAAGCCTCGTCGACGAGGCGCGACAGCGCGGCGGGGCGGCCCTCCAGCGTGAGCGTCACGAAGAAGAACTGGCGTCCCCGATGGATGAAGTTCAGCTTCATGCGGGCAGTATAGCGAATTTGCGCGATGTGCGCAAACGCCTTGATTTGAAAGGGGCAAAACGATGGCAATGAAGATAGGCCTGGCAGGGGTGGTTTCGGCGCGGGCGCGGCCTTTCGCAACGGTTTTGACGAGTAGGCGTGTGGCGTCGAATGGGGGTGCGGGGGCTTGCCCCCGTGCGTTCAAGATCCAAGGAAGATGTAGGATTACGTTGCGGACGAAATTCATGCGCGGAGGATTCTGCATGGATGTCGGTGTCTGTTTCATCGTGTCTTCAGGTTTCCCGCATCTACCATTTCCCCGTCTTCAGGATTCTCGCATCTGCCATTTTCTCGTGTTTACCATCCCTGCGGCTTTGTGATTCTTTGTGCTCCGTGTGGTTTCATATGAGGAGGAAACGGTTCGCATGGGGCGTATATGAGGGTGGATGGCATGGGTGGTACATAACGGTCGTCGATGATACGGCGGGAATTGGTGGAAATATGGGGCGCTAAGCGGTGGGCGACGGGGAACGGGAAACGGGCAAAACTTCTGAAAACATCCCGCTTGACGGGGGAGAAAAAAAAAAATGGTATAGTAAGCGGCGTTTCACGGCGGGACAGGCCTCGGGATGG
>CAYZYQ010000153.1:0-2801 GCA_964482645.1 uncultured Lentisphaeraceae bacterium
CGCTCTCCCTGCCGCCGTCGCTGGAACTCGCCGCCGGCGAGACGTATTCGGCCGAATTCCTCTGCGAGGCGGGGGCGGAGAGCGCGGCCGCCAACGACGTGGAGGTCGAGGGCACGTTCGTCGAGAATGGAACTGGGCGGACGTTCACGTCCCGTGCCGCGCTGACGGTCGTGCGGGTGGAACTACAGGCGAAGAAGACCGCGCCCGAAAACGGATGTCGTGGCCGACACGCCTACGGCGTGGACGAAATCGTAAGGTGCATCGCCCTTCCTGCGGATTCTGGCCTTGAGTGGAAATCCACAGGGCTTGGAACTGTCGCCGCTTCGGTCGCCGGTTCGACGGAGAAGCTGTACACGTGTCCCCTTTCGGCGGAGCGGAACGGACTGTCCGCCGAAAGGGGGAACGTGAAGTACGTCCCGCAGATTGAAGTGCTGGAACCGACAGGCATCAAATGCGAGGGGTACGATTTTGAGGCGGCGGATGTGTTGGTGGGCATCGGAATGATTCTTGAGTTGCACGTGCTGCCGTACACGGTCAGTTTCGAGGAACTCCAGCTGCAGGAGGTCGCGGCGCCAGCGAACGCGACCTCGCCCGAATGGGGCGTCCACACGGGGTTCTTCAACGACTTCGCGTACGCCCAGAAATGGTACCACTACGCCATGTGGGGGGCGGGTTCGTGGACGCCGGTCGGGGAGGGGAACCGGTGGGGGACGTACGACCGTTCGCGGATGTTCTCGTGGCCGCGGCCGTGGTCGGACGGGCGGCTGACATGGACGATCCCGGTTGCGTGGAGAAGCGGGCGGGAATCGTCCGTTTTGGAACAGAAGAAGATGAAGGCCGTGTATGCGTCCGAGTGGACGATGACCGAGGACGCGGTCGTCAAACGGAAGCACGGGATGGAACTCACCCTGACCGAGGGCGGGATGGCGTTCCTGAACGGCGAACACATGGGAAAGGTGGACGAAGATGGCGTTGGCGAATGACTTGCTTGCCGTGGCGGTACTCGGCGCGTGGTGCCTGCTGGCGGCGGGATGCGGCGAGACGGCCGCGGACCGTCGCGAGAGACTGGAGCGGACGGTCGCGGCGGCGTCCCTCGCCACGGAGCGGGGGCGTCTGTCCGTGGCGGAACGCGGCGCGGACATCGTCCGCCACGTGCTGGAACTGCCGCCGGAAGGGCGCGCGGAGGCGGTGGCGGACCTCGCGGGGCTTTTCCGGCGGCTCGACTTCGACGAGCGGTCGTATTTGTCAAGGGAGGACTCGATGTCGGCGTACGCCCGCCTCGTCGCCGCCGTCGCGGACGGTCTGCGGGGGGCTTCCGGCGTGGAGGGGGCTGTCTGGCGGTTCAGGCTCGCGGCGGCGGACAGGGTCAACGCCGAGATCGAACGATGCGAACGCGAGCCGAAGGGCGGGCCGTACGGGGACGTCTCGAAGATCGGCGTGGGGCCGTTCATGACGCAGCGGCAGTACCTTTCCTTTCTGAAATCGCGGCGCTTCGACATCGTCTACGAAGGGTTCGAGATGGGAGCCGGATGGTTTCCGCAGTACTTCCACGCATTGCCTCCGACGGAGAGGGAGGAGTGGCAGACACGTCTGGAAAAGGTCGCGCACCGGCGGGTCGTGGTGTGGAATCCTGACACCCCCCTGGCCGAGATGCCGCGCTACGAGGCGGAGGATACGCGGGAGTGGCTGCCGCAGAAGTCGCCGGACGAGCCGCGCAGGTACGTCGAGCATCTGGGCGGCGGAAGGACAATGGTCATAAAGGAGACCCGCTGGGGCGTGGAGACCCGGAAGAGGCGCGAGGCCATGCGCCGGCAGCGGCAGGGGGAATCGTCGGGCAAAGAGATGACGCGCACGACGAACGGAGTTGTCAGGTTGAATGGAGGATCGACGGAATGAAAAGGTTTCACATGGGGTTGGCGTTCGGGCTTCTGTTCGCGTGTGCCACGCCCCCGCCGTCGGCGGAGGCCGCTTCGGGCGGCGTCGCGGCAGTGTCCGGCGCGACGCTGCCGCCGGTCTCCTTCGCGGACGCGGAGACGTCGACGAACGTGCCGTTCGCCGTCGGACGCGACGGGGCGAGGCTGGGACACGGTGCGCCTCACGGGGCGTGGCCTGGACGTCTCCGGCGAGAGCCTGTCCGTCTGGACGGAGCTGGACTCGCTCGTCATCCAGATCCGGTGACGCCGGGTCGAGGCGGAATTGACGCGGGGGCGGGGCGGGCGGTATAATGCCGTCGTGGCCGTTGAAGAGAAAAACAGAAAGATCGTCGCCGCCGTCCGGAAGTGCGCCCCCGTCGTCCTCGCCGCGCTCTGGGCGGCGCCGTTCATCCACCACGGTAGCACGAAACGCGCCGTTCCAGACATGACAGACGTGGTCTGCGTTGCGGGGGGCGAGATTGACGGCGGGGCGGGACGCCCCGCCCTGCCAAAAGGACGGACGAATGGCATTCCGGTAGGGCGCGACGTCCCCGTCGCGCCAGCCGCCGCCACGTCCGCAGGCGTAGCGTCCGATGCCGCCGTTTCGCCCGAACCCGCGACGACGGCCGACGGGCGCTTCCGCGTCGCCGTGCGCCCCGCGACAAACGGCCTCGCGCGACCAAAGGGTGTGGCGCTGTTCGACCGCTGGCGCCGTCGCGGCGCGGCGGACGACGCGTTCCGCCTTGCGCCGCCCGGCTGGTGGTTCCGCCTCCCCGACGGCTTCGCGGACGGCGTGACAATCTTCTCGCGGGGCGAGATCCGCCCGAACGTGTGGACGCCCTACTTCCCGCCCGTCTTCGCGGACCGCGTCTCGCTCCTCCCGCAGGC
>CAYZYQ010000154.1:0-2767 GCA_964482645.1 uncultured Lentisphaeraceae bacterium
AAGATGTGCGCCCCGAAGAAGAACGCATGGGAAACCTGCTCCACCTTCACGTCCGTACCCGCCGGAACGCCCAGCTGCTCCCCGGCGAAATCCGCCTTGCGGTACTTCTCGATGTCCGCGTCGATTTTCGCCTGGGCGCCATCGTTCCAAATCGCCCAATACGCGCTGGACATCGCCGCCCGGTCGACCTTGAACGCCGCCGAGGCGGTGAGCGCCGCCGACGCGGCGATCACGAGAGAGAGTGACTTCGTTTTCATTTCATCCTTTCGCCTAAACTGATTTTCAACAACGGCAGTATATCATTTCCGCGCACGGCCGTGTTCACTTTGCGGACAACACGTTGCTCATCTTTCTGAAAATCTGGTATACTGGCGTCCATGAATCCTGTTCTCGTCAGACGCATGGCCGGTACGCGGCGGAACGTCGTTGTCGCGCTGCTCCTGTCCACGGTCGCCAGTCAACGCAAGCTCGCCGGCATTTTTGCGCATCTCGGCGCGAACGCAAACTGGAATCTCCGTATTCTCCGTTCGCAGGAAGAGGCCGACCAGTTCTTCGGTTCGCCCGAAGGGTTCGTGGCGGACGGTGTCATCTACTCGACCGGCACGTTCACGTCTGCCTGCCGCCCGCTCGCCCGCGCCCGTGCCGCGCTCGTCGTCATGGACGAAGATCCGCCCGCCCTGCGTACCCGGAAATCGAACCTCGCGATTATCCGCGTCGATCCGGACGCACTCGCGAAATCCGCTGTCGACCTTTTCACACACGGCGGTCGTTACGCCGCCTATGCATTCGTCCACCCCGTCCGCGCCCTGGACTGGTCTGCACGACGCGAAACAGCGTTCCGAAACGCCCTTCCGCATGGCATGACGCTCACCGTTCTGCCGCCCCGTGCCGATTCACCCACGAAGGACGCAAAACGTCTGGCGGCCTTTCTCGCCGGATTGCCCAAACCCGCCGCCGTTCTCGCCGCCTGCGATGCCCGTGCGGCCGACGTTCTTGCCGCCGCCGAAGTGGCCGGACTCGCCGTTCCCAAAAACCTCGCCGTCCTCGGCATCGACAACGACCCCTACGTCTGCGACCAGACGACGCCCGGTCTGTCCAGTATCGAACCCGACAACTTTCAAGAGGGGAAAAACGCCGCAGAGCTGCTCGACCGGCTCATGGACGCGAAACGCCTCCTGCCCGCCCGCCGCCTTGATTTCGGCGTCAAGCGTATCGTCCTCCGGGAATCGACGGGATTCGTCACGCCAGCCGGACGGCTCGTCGACCGCGCCACAGCGCTCATCACGGCGGAAGCGACAAACGGTCTGCGGCCATCCGACGTGCCGCGCCGTCTGGGCGTCTCGCGGACGCTCGTCAACCTCCGTCTGCGTGAAGCGGGCTTGCCGTCGATCGCGCGGCAGATCGCAGCCGTCCGGCTTGCGGAAGCCCGACGGCTGCTGCGTGAAACGCAAACGCCCGTCTCGCAAATTCCGCGCCTCTGCGGCGCCGCAAACGCCAACGCATTCCGCAATGCATTCCGCCGCGCTTTCGGCCATGCGCTCAAGGACGAACGCCAGTCGCCGCACAGCCCAACGGTCTAACCCCTACATACGCTCGGCGACAACATCCGCACGGCAACGCATCTTGAAATATCAAACAAGAGGCCGACGAGTCCTTCATTCGTCCACGTCCACTTCGCCGTGCCGTCACGGTGCCCACCGAATGACATAGGCGAACGCCCGCGCGTCGCACGAAATCGTCAGCGTCGTTCCGTTCTGCGACCACGTCGGCGCCGCCGCGCCCGCTTCCGCGTCGACGGCCTCCACGGCGGCGACCTTCGCATTCGCCGCGCCAAACGCAGCGAGGTCGATCTCCGCCGAAAAGCCGTCGGAATGCGGCAACGGCACAATCTGCCATGCACCACACCCCGTCGCCGGCCGCAGGAGGCGGAACGAGCCGTCCGTCTTCACGCCCGCGAACGAGATCTGCCGACCGTCCACGTTCACGCCGAGCAGCCGGTTCCGCGCCGCCCGCGCGTCTGCTTTCTCGTCCGCCGGACGCCACGTCACGTGCGCGACCTTGCCGTCGGCCTTCTCGACCACGATGTCGCCGCCATGGACGCGCCGCCCGCCGTCGCTCGGCGTTCCGCCGACCATCATGCGGCCGCCGCCCTTGGGACGCCAGGCGCCGTAGCGGATCTCGTACGTCCCGGCTTCCAGAGAATCGGGCACCCGCACGTCCATCGTCGCCACGTGCCGGCCCGGCGTCGCGAACATCTGCGCCGTCACGCCAAGGCCGCACTGGAACACAATGCCTTCGTGCGGCGCACCCGGCTTGCAGACGTGCACGAACGCCTGGTAGTCCTTTTCGGCGCGGCGCGTCTCCCAGTCCACCGTCACGCGGACATGGTTGCGCCCCAGCGTCTCGCCCTTGACGGCGCGGGACGTCGCCGTCTGCGCGACAACCGGCTTGCGCGCGTCGAAGAAGTCGATGTGTGCGCCTTTCGCGTAGCCAACGCGCTGGCCGTCACGCAGCACGACGCCGGATTCCGTGTTCGGCGTCTTCGCGTAGTAGCCGTAGGGCGGCAGTACGACGCCGTTCGGCAGCGTCCACGTCTCGTTCGTCTGACGGTTGATCCAGACTTCGCTGCCGTCGGAGAAGAACGAATGCTGGCGGTGGATGTTGCCGCCCTCGTACCGGAGGTCTAGGAACTCCGCCGCGCCCAGTTCGGCACAGGCGTCGTGCTGCATCCAGTACGTCTTCACCGCGTTGCGGGAGAACGGGCCGT
>CAYZYQ010000155.1:0-2665 GCA_964482645.1 uncultured Lentisphaeraceae bacterium
ACGGCACGGAGTGGAAGATCGTGTTCGACGGGCCGGTGGCGGACGGCACGGACAAATAAGGAGAGGAAACGATGAAGAAGTTCCTGTCGGCGTTCATTTCGGCGTGTGCCCTTGCGTTGTCTGCGGCGGATCCGGGCGGATATCCTGGGTTCGTCAAGGCGGTGTTTACGAGCAGTTTCAACATGACGAGCGACATCTGGGCAAATGCGCAGAGTCGGGTGTTCGTTCCGGACGAAATCTATGCGACGAGTCTTGCTACGCATACAACCGTCGCTTTTGGTTCGTATATGCGAATGGAGGCAGGAATCACATACCAGTTCAAGGGCTGTTACGACGACTATGTGGCGGTCAAGATCGGTGATGCCTGGGTTGTCTCAAAAGGAGGGGAATGCGTAGAGCGGACAGGTTCGTTCACGCCATCCGAGTCTGACTGGTACAAGATCGAACTACGGGTTGGCAACAATGGACTTTATGGCGGGTTGCAGAACAGTTCCCAGTACGGCATTCTTTGGAAGACATCGACGGAGACGGAGTGGCGTCGGTTCGGTACGCGTCTTTCGCAATTCAAGACAGGATTGGTGTCCGATTCTCTGGAAGCAGTTTCTGGGGTTTCCCCGGAGGTTGTCTCTGCGAGGATGCGTGAAAACGACCCGACCGTCATGGACGTCGTGTATACGGTCTGGAGCGACAAGCCGACCGTGGACGTGCGGGCGCTTGCGTTCGAGGACGGCGAGCGGAGTTTCTGGAAAGTCGTGCGGCCGGAGACGTTCGTGAAGGACGCGGATGGCCATGAAACGGCGCAGAACGTCGGTGACGGCATCGCCGCGAACGTGGAGCACACGCTGTCGTGGAAAGTGTCGAGCGATTGGAAGACCGACCTCGCCAAGGTGAAGTTCGAGATCCTCACGCGCGAAGACGGCGTTCTCCCGCTTGACCTCATCACAATCCCTTCGGTGAACGGCAATCCCGAAATCACGTGTTCGTACAACGCGCAGACGGATGCCGACGTGCTGAACGCGATGTACTGGTACTACGCCGACGGCGCGGACGACCTCGTACTTGACGACGGGTATCTGAAGACGCCAGGTGGCGAGGAGCTTGTAAACCGTGCCACGTTGGGGAACAAATTCGTGTGTGTGCAATACCTCGTCGAAAAGATGGGATGGACAGGCATGTCGGGTCCGTTACTCGATTTCGCGCGGACGGCGACGCGCAAGACGCTCAACTTCAATTCGTCTGTTCAGAACGCCTTGGTCAAGCAACATGATGTTTCGGGAGAACTTTATGCGGGCGACAGGGCCTACTGCGTCGTTGATGTGTCGGGCGGCACAAACGTCGTCACGTATCCTGTCACGTACCTCGACCAAGTTCCGCTTGCGGGCTGGGGGGATGCCTACAAGACGACAAAGATTCTGCTCCGCCGCATTGAGCCGGGTTCGTTTGTGATGGATGTCAATTGGAATACGAAGAAATCCGTTACGCTGACGAAACCGTTCTACATGGGCGTGTTTGAGGTCACGCAGAAGCAGTGGGAACTCGTCATGGGGAACACCCCCGCGGACCGCAAAGGCGGCACACGCCCCGTCGAACAGGTTTCGTGGTACGACGTACGTGGAACGCGCAACTGGCCGACCGTGCGGACGGTCGCCGCGACTTCCTTCATGGGGCGGCTGCAGGCCAAGACGGGGCTTGCGTTCGACTTGCCGACGGATGCGCAGTGGGAGTACGCCTGCCGTGCGGGGACGACGAGCGATTACAACAATGGTGGTGGTACGGATGCCGACTTGAAGGTTCTAGGACGGTACGACGGCAATCGATCGTATGGCAAGGGCGGATACACGGATGCGCACACAACCGTCGGTTCGTACTTGCCGAATGCCTGGGGACTGTACGACATGCACGGCAACGTGTGGGAGTGGTGTCTCGACTGGTGCGCGGATCTCAATTCCGATCCGGCGTCCGATCCCGAAGGGGCGTCTTCGGGTTCGTTCCGTGTGCTTCGCGGGGGTTCGTGGTGCGGCGACGGCAGCAGCGCGAGGTCGTCGAACCGCCTCGGCTGCATCTACCCGTCGTACCGTATCGACAGCTGCGGCTTCCGCCTCTCCATGACCCTGACTGACAAATAACGCGGAAGCGCATGAATCTCCGCCCGTGGGCGCGGCAGCACCCAGACGGCGGGCGGCGGAGGTTGGAATCGATCATGTGAACAGTTGGGCGGAGCGAACCCATGAACATTCTTCATCAATTAGGACGGCGGTTATATTCCTGCGCTGGTGCGCGGGAAAAGGGGCGTATCGGCGGCGTCCTGCTCGCCGCGTTGGCGGCCGGGGGCGTCCGCGCCGACGTCGTGCACGTCTACGAGGAGACGGAAATCGGCGGTGTCGTGACGCGCATCGGCGAGACGACGCGCGACACGGGGCGGACGTATCTGACGCAGACCGCGCCCGCGAAAAGCGGGTACATCTTCACCCACTGGTCGATTTCCACGCAGCAGGCGTTCGCCGAACGCGACGCCTGGGGGCGCGCCCACGACGCCGCGCCGTTCACGCTCTACGAGGACACGACGCTCACGGCGCACTACCTCCCCGCGAGCACGGACGCGGACGGCGACGGCATCCCCGACGGCCGGGAACTCTACTGGTACGGGAATCTGGAGCAGGATGGC
>CAYZYQ010000156.1:0-2624 GCA_964482645.1 uncultured Lentisphaeraceae bacterium
CCAGGTGGCGGACGCCCCCGTGGCGAAATGCGCCTGACGATGCCCCGGAACGTCAAGCGTCCACGTGGCGGCGTCTTCGTCTTCACACGTGCCGAACGAGAAGACCGGCACGTCCCGATCCGGCGACGGCGCACACGCGAACGACAGGCTGCCCGCCAGCGACAGCGTGCCCGAAATGTCGAACAGCTTGAACGCCTCCACCGCCGTGGACGGCGCGGCGCGGTGGACGGACACGCCGTCGGCCAGCGCCAGCGACGCGAGCTCGACCGTCGGCCCCGCCTGGACGAGCCGCGTACCGGACGCGAAGTCCAGCGCGAGGGACGACGAATCACGCAATGCGATGCGAGTCTCCGTCGCGGGTGCGATTTCAACCACGCCCGCTTTCACGGCAATCGCCGCGCAGTGCGCCGCCGAACCACCCACCTGCAGCGTCCCCGCGCCCGTCTTCACCCAACCGCCCGTCGCGGTGTCGTCCGTCACGGAAAAGCCCGGCGCGAGGAACGCCGTGGCGCCGGCGGGGACGGAGACCTCCACGTTCTGCCCGGCCGGCGCCTCGTATATTTTCGCCGTACCGTCCGACAAATCGAACCATTTCGCCTTCAGATAGGCGTTGACCGATTCGATTTCTTCATCCGTCAGCGCCCGCGTGAAGACGATGATTTCGCCGATCTTGCCGGGGAAGACGCGGTTGTTCTCATCATTGTTCGCCACCTGCCCCCACGTATCTACGACCGCGCCAAGCGAAAGGAATTCGATGTTGAACGCCGCCGCATCGTAGGATGAAAACGTCCGCATCTGATCCTTCATGTCGGCCGCATAGGCCATATGGTGCGCATTGACACCGTCACGGCGCGTGGCGCACAGAACCGGCTCCCCAATCCCCTTCCATTTCTCATGCAATAACCACCAATCGTTGATTCCATTGGATCGAATCTGGAATATCGCCGGAGTGTCATCATTGTTGAAACGGTAGTGAAAACCCTTGCCCGTATCCCAAAGATCTGGTCCTGGTTTTTTGATACCGCCGAACGGTCCCGACGCAAGCGGCATGCACCACTTGTTCCGGCTTTTGGACCACGACTCGAAGAGCAGCACGTGGAAGACCGTGATCGTCGTCTCCTTGTTCGTGTAGGCCTTTGTGCAGAGACCGAGCGGCCACGACGTCCCGCCGTCGAAGTTGAGCGCGGGGAGTCCGTTGATGCCGCTTCGGACGTATGTGGGAAGACCGGGACGTTTCGCCTGTTCGCATTCGCTCGGCTCGAACGCGCCGCCGGCCGTGCCGAGGTTCGGAATGCGCGAAACCGCGTCGCCGTTGGAGTAGCCCGCAAGCGCAGTCATGTCCAGCCAGACGTCCGCCGTCGCCACCACGCCACTATCCACACCGCCATCCCGCGCAAGAACCGGCGATGTGAGGGCCGCGCCGTCGTTCAGGAGAACACGCGCACCGCGCCCGCACCGCAGGGCGGTCGTATCCGGCAGATTCACATTCGGCCCAAGTTCCAACGTCCCCGCGTCAATCCGGCACGTTCCCGTCACGTCGCACCCGCCCAGCAGCGCGAGCGTTCCCGCGCCCGTCTTGACAAGATCGCCCTCCGCCGGCACGGAAAGGACGCCACGGAACGCCAGCTTCGCACCGTCCGCCACAAAGAGACGGCCGACGCCGACGCCGTTTTCAACAGAGACCGCCTCCAGCGCATTCGAGACGGTCCCCGACTCAACGGAGAAATCGCCGAACACGCGCACCGCCGCTTCCCCCTGCGACGGCGATCCGCCGCCGACAATCCCGCCGCCGCATTTGCCGGCGGAATAGGCGAACACGATGTTGGACACGCAAAGCGTCCCCGGTTCCGTCAGAGACAACGTGGACTCTCCATCAGAACCCGAACGAATCCGAATGTCCAACGGCAACACGGCGTCCGGCGTCGTGCCGAAGACCGACGGCGCGGCCAGCATTCGCGCGTCCGCAAGATCCAGCGTCCCGCCCGCCACGTTCGCCGCCGTGAACGGCCGCGTGAACGTCATCTGCCCGAAGTTCGTGATTTCAAACCGGGCGCCCGGCATTGAAACCTCGCCCGCGATCGTCACGCGCTTGTCGGCATACGCGCCCAGAATACCATGCCCCTGGACGACGATGCGGTTCGTGAGCGTCGTGTTGTACGTGCCGGAGTAGCCCGCGTCGACGCCCGTATTGCCCGTGTAGGTGAGACGCCCGCCGTTGGACAGCGTGACGTCGCCCGTGCCGAGCGCGTCGTAGGACGACACGTAGAGCCAGCCGCCGTCAAAATGCGTCCCGCCCGTGTAGTCGTTGCAGTCGGACGTGAACGCCTGCCATTTATCCCCGCCGGAATTGCGCAGGACGACGCGGATGTTGCCGGTGATGCGTCCCGCGAAGTTCACACGTGCGCCCCCCTTCTCGACGATGACGAGCGTGGCCATCGTCCCGGACGAGTTCGTGACCGTGCCGGACCCGGCCAGGCACTCGCTGCAAAGTACGACTTCTTCATCCAGCCGGTCGTCGTGGACGCGCACCAGCCCCGTCGCCGACAGGTCTGCCGCCGAAAGGTCGACCGTCCCTGTAATCTCAACCGCGCCGAACGCCCCCTGTACGGCGAGCGCCGCCGCCA
>CAYZYQ010000157.1:0-2562 GCA_964482645.1 uncultured Lentisphaeraceae bacterium
TTGACGAGCGAGAAGTCGAGCGAGAGGACGAAGAACCTGTTCTGCCGTCCCGTCGGATTCTTCCCGATGTCAAGCCCGCCGAAGAGCCGCTCGAAGTCCTCCTTCTCCGCGACGTCGTAGTAGCAGCGGAGCGTCTCGCAGAGGAGGGACTTCCCGAACCGCCTCGGCCGCACGAAGAAGAGGAAGTCCGCGCGCGCCTCCAGCCTGCGGATGTACGCGGTCTTGTCGACGTAGTAGCGTCCCTCCAGGCGGATGCGCCTGAAGTCCTTGACACCGTAGGGGATCTGTTCGGGTCTCATGCTCATGACGGCATTATAGCACATTTGGCGAACACCTGGCCGCGTTCACCATGATAGGCGACCAACCCCCACGCAAGCGGTTGCTACAAAAGCCCTCGCGCATCGAGATCGTTCTCGTCCAACCCTAGGTAGTGCCCGAACTCGTGAAGGTAGGTCGTACGGACTTCGTCGTCAAACACCGTCTCGTCCGCGCCCACATAGTCCCAAAGTTCCGCGAGAAAAAACGTGATACAGGGCGATTCAAGACAGTCGGGATCAACGGGTTCATTCAAGGCGGGGCCGCTGAACAACCCTAGCGAATCGGCCGCCACACCGTCCGCCAGCCAGTGCGGGGCGATTTTCCACTCGCAGCAGACGGGCACGTTTTCCGCCAGCCGACGCAGATCGGGTGGAAGTCCGCGTACGACGCACATAACCGTCGCCTCGACACGCCGCCGCAACGCCCGCGCCAACGTGTTGTCGTGCGTACGTTTCATCGAACGCCCTTTCGCACCGTTCAGAACAATGTCAGCGACTCGCGGTCGGCGGCATAGCGGGGCGTCCCGTCGGAACCAACCGTTTCCACAAGACGAATCATACCCGTGCGACGCGGATGGATACGAATTGCGGAGTTGTGGGTGTGGAAAACGTACCACATCGAACCGTCTGGCTTGAAGAAGACGTCGCCGTGCCCCGTGCCGTTGAACCCCGTGTCCGCGCGTCCCAAAACCGGCCCGTTCTGTACCTTGCGCCACGGACCGAGCGGCGAAGACGCCACCGCCGCGCAGACACAATAGTCGGGTGAACGGAAGTCGTTGGCACTGTAGAACAGCACGTACGAACCGTGGCGTTTCAAGACGGTCGGTCCCTCGACAACCCAATCGGACGCATTGTAGGTTTCATGCGCCTTTGCGTTCAACTCCACATAACACGGCTCCAACGGCAGACGCTCCCAGGGCTTGTCGTTCCGCACGCACACAACGGCCGCGCCCTGCACCTTCCGCAAGTCGTCGGACAACGCCGCGCCACTGATGCCGCCCAAGTCCCAGTCTGCACAATAGAGGTACGCCCGACCATCGTCGTCCACGAACACAAACGGATCGATCTGCCCCTTCTTCGCGGGGAAATCGACAAAGGCCGTAAAGCCATCCGCCAGACGATTCGCAGACGCAAGGGCCAAACGGAAATTGGCGCAATAGGCGTAGTAATAGCGGTCGTGGTACTTGAAAATCTGCGGTGCCCAGAGGCAGGTCGTACCGAACGCCGTCGTCTTGTCAAGTGCCTTTCCATGCGGATAGCCCGTGGCAGCCGGCCGCCAATCGGCGAGATCCTGCGACTGGAGCATCGGAAACACGTAGCGCCCCTTGGGATCCTGATGTTCCGTGCCCGTCAGGTAGTACGTCCCGCCATCGCGGAAGATGGATGGATCTGGCAACAACACTTCGCCCCGTCCACCCACACAGACCATCAAGCACAATGCCAATCCGAAACGCTTCATTTCATTCTCCTTTTTGCCGTGACATCTTCCATGCTCCGCGCCATTATATCATAGAAAGCCCATCTAGAACAAAACCCGGAAGTTGTAAGGGAAGTTGTAATATCTCGTGGGTCAGCAAAAAGGAAAGGCGGCGCCTGCGGGGTCTTCCACGGACACGTTAGCCAGGACGAGGTCGTCAGAGCCATCGGGAGAATGAAAGCGCTGAACGCCCTTCCCATCGTCCGGAACGTCACTACGGACAGCGGATGCGAGTTCCTCGATCAGTGCCGACTCGACCGCGCATTCAGATCAAGGGTCTACTACACGAGAGCCTACGCCTCCTACGAGAAAGGGGCGGTCGAGAACTGCAACCGCCTCGTCAGGAGGAGGTACCCGAAGGGTACGGACTTCAGCCACCTCACGAGACGGCAGGTACAGGACCTGGAAGACACAATGAACTCAACACACATGGAATCACTCAACGGAGAGACCGCGTATGTTTACGATTCACGTCAAGCCCGGACATCTTAAGGAATTTTTGCTGACCCACCCTCTTTACAAGTCACCGTACGGGAGACCGTCTGGGCCATGGCGAATGTACGAGGACGGCCGATCATGGATGGCGCACGTTCCGCTTGTCGTTCGCCGCCGAGAATTCAATAACCTGTCCGTCCGCCAGAAGACGCTTGCGCAGCGGCGGATAGGGCAGCTCCTGGACGGCGCACGCGGCGTCGATCGCCTGCGCGGCCGCCGTGCCCACGACCTGTCCGAGCGCGAAGAACACCGGCTCCATGCGAATCGACCCGA
>CAYZYQ010000158.1:0-2518 GCA_964482645.1 uncultured Lentisphaeraceae bacterium
GGCGAATCCGATACGCCGTTCTCGAACAAGGCGTTCGTGCTCGTCCGCAAGGGTGGTGCGTCGCAGGTGATCAAGGCGAAGTACTCGAAGCTCTACCTCGTCTACAACAAGCAGGGTTTCACCGTTCCGTCCGGTGCCACGCTTGAGTATCTCAAGACGGGTGCGCAGTAAAAGCGTTGTACGTTTCCGTCGCCATCGATTTGGCGCTTGACCGGACGTTCACCTATTCGGTGCCGGTCGCACTCACGGAGAAGTTGTGCGTAGGCCAACTTCTCCGCGTTCCTTTTCACGGCCGCATCGTGCGCGGATTCGCGCTGGCGGTGTCGGACGTGCCGCCTGTGTCGCACGTGTCGTTCAAGGACGTGCTGGCCATTGAAGACGAGTCGCCGTTCTTCTCGTCCGCCGTCCTGAAGCTCGTCCGTTGGATTGCCACCTACACGGCGTCGCCCATCGAACTGGCGCTCCGCGCCGCCGTGCCGGGCGCCGTGTTGAAGCCGAGCGCCAAGCCGCGCGAACGGCTTTACGTCGAGCCTGTGGCGGCGGCGGACGCGAACGGCCTGACGCTCCATCAACGGGAGGTGTTGAAAAACCTGCAGCGTGTGGGCGGGGGCTGGCTGCAGCAGGTCGTCGCGGAATTCAAGACGTCCGCGTCGTTGCTGAAGACGTTGGAGAAGAAAGGCGTTCTGGCGATTGCGCCGCGTGTTTCGCGCCGCGATCCGCTTGCCGGGCGTCACGTGCTGCCGACGAAGCCTCGCGTTCTCAATCCCCAGCAGACCGCCGCGCTGGACGTCGTGTTGCGGGGACCATGCGGGACGCCGCCCGCCGTCTACCGTCCCGTCCTGCTTCACGGCGTGACGGGGAGCGGCAAGACGGAGGTCTATCTGCAGGCGATTGGGCGTCTGCTTGACGAAGGCAAGGGCGCCATCGTGTTGGTGCCGGAGATTTCGCTGACGCCGCAGACCGTACAGCGCTTCGCGGGGCGTTTTGGCGATCGCGTCGCCGTCCTTCATTCCGCGTTGTCCGACGGCGAACGCTACGATGAGTGGCATCGCATCCGGACGGGCGTGGCGCAGGTCGTGGTCGGGCCGCGCAGCGCGGTGTTCGCGCCCGTTCGCAATCTGGGGCTGATCGTGGTCGACGAGGAACACGATCCGTCCTACAAGCAGGAGGAGACGCCGCGCTACCATGCGCGCGACGTGGCGGTGATGCGCGCGCGTTTCGAGGGAGCGCGGGTCGTTCTCGGTTCGGCCACGCCGTCGCTGGAATCGTGGGTGAATGCCCGGAAGGGCAAGTATGCGTTGGCGTCGATTCCCAACCGCGTGGCGGGGCGTTCGCTGCCGGACGTGCATCTCGTCAACATGGACGACGAAGTGGCGAAGCTCGGTCACGTGCCGATTTATTCGTCCTTGCTGCTGGAGGCCATTCGGTCGCGTCTGCGGAACGGCGAACAGACGATTCTCTTTCTCAACCGCCGTGGCTATTCGCGTGTGCTGGAATGTCCCGACTGCGGCTGGGTGGCGGAATGTCCCGACTGTTCGCTGCCCTTTACCTACCATCGGGTCGACAGTTGTCTGCGCTGCCACATCTGCGGCGCCTGGACGCCCGTGCCGCCCGAATGTCCGAACTGCCACAATCGGGACTTGAACTACACGGGTATCGGGACGCAACGGGCCGAAGCCGCGCTCAAGGCCTGTTTCCGCGAGGCCCGCATCTTGCGCATGGACGCCGATTCGACGGCCCGCAAGTTCTCGCACGATGACATCCTGAGCGCGTTTCGCGCGAACAAGGCGGACATTCTGCTTGGCACGCAGATGATCGCCAAGGGGCTGGACTTTCCGAACGTCACGCTCGTGGGCGTGTTGAACGCGGACACCTCGCTCAACCGCCCCGATCCACGCGCGAGCGAACGCACCTACCAGCTGCTGGCGCAGGTCAGCGGTCGCGCCGGCCGCGCCGAAAAGCCGGGGGAAGTCTACATCCAGACGTTTTCGCCGGATGCGCCCGCGATTGCGGCGGCGGCCTCCAACAGGGGGTTCTCCGTTTTTGCCGAAGGGGAGCTGGCGGAACGCGAAGCGGCCTATCTGCCGCCCTACTGCCGGTTGTGCACGCTCGTGTTCCGGTCGAAGGACGAAGTGCGCGCGCGTGACTGGGCGCGGGTGTACGCCGCGTCGCTGGCGAAGTGGGCGGCGCGTGTCAACGGCGCGGCGGGCGAGGACGGCCCGTTCCGCGTGTCGGAGGCCGAGGAGGCGGCGCTCCTGAAAGCGGAAGGGTGGTTCCGCTACCAGATCGTTCTGCGGGCGCCGTCGGCCAAGATGGTCACGGAGGCGGTCAAGTGGATTGAAAGCGTCCGTCCGCCACCGCCGGACGTCCGCGTCATTTACGACGTGGACGCTTTGAACATGGTTTGACTTCGGAGAGACGGTGCAGGGCAGGGAGGGGTTGTGGTATAATTGTCGCATGAACGAACACGAGCCGAAGCGAATCCCCTACGGCGTGATCAACTACGCCGAACTTGTCC
>CAYZYQ010000159.1:0-2485 GCA_964482645.1 uncultured Lentisphaeraceae bacterium
CACCTGAAGTTCTACCTCCTCGCGCCGGAGATGGAGCTTGCACGTGGGTTCTGCGACTTCTGCCTCTTCCCCGAGCGCGTCCACTACGGCGACGTGCTGCACAGCTACATCGTCGAACTCAAGTACGCGAAGGCCGACGCGACGGACGCGGAGATGGCCGCGAAGGTGGACGAGGCGAAGGCGCAGCTGGCGAAGTACCGCGCCGACCGCGCCGTCCCGTCGCTCGCGCGCGGCACGACGCTCCACCAGATCGTCTACGTCTTCCGGGGCGCGGACCTGCACACGCTCGACGAAATCGTCTGCGAGCAGATGCCGTAGCGGTGTTGTTGCTTTCGCCATCGGGAGTTTCGGAGGCTTGGAGACGCGAGGTCGTTCCACAATTCTCCCCGAACTCCGGGCCTCCAGAACTCCCCGCAGCGAAAGCAACGAACTTTCGCGTCCGCATGATACAACCCGGCGCGATGCCTTGTCCGCCAAGAAAAAAAAATGGGGAACCTCCAAATTTCCCCAATAATTGAGATTGTGGCCGAAATATGATACACTTTCGGTCGCTTTCATAAAAGGGAAATAGCCGAATGAGCGAGAGAAGCACGTTTCCTCTGGCGGGGAGTGTCTCGCCAGTCCGTTCCCATGTCATCCGCATGGGTCGTGTGGTCTTGTCTGCAGTTGTCGCGCTGTCTGCCGGAGCGGCCATGGCAAGGACGATCGTCGTGCCGCCTCCGACGATGCCGGAACATGCCGACACGGAGGTTTCCACCAACATTTCCTTCAACGCGGACGATGCCCATCTGCGCGAGTTCGAGATGCGCTTCGCCCTGGAGGGCAGCCTGTCGAACTGCGTCGAGGTCGCCCTTGGGCGCGATCTCGACGGCGACGGGGTGCTGGGCGCAGACGAAGCGGAGACGCTCTACGGATGGCGCAACGGGCGGTATTTCGCGGAAGGCGTGGACGGCGGCGTTCGGGTGGAGGACGGGCCGGCCGGCGTGGCGACGTCCCGCGTGTTCGCCGTGAACTTCCGTCTCTCCAAAGGCTGCGGCCTGCGGCGCTTCACGGCCACGAACGAGGTCGGCGCCGCCGTCCTGCCCGTCCTTTCGGCGGACGCGCAGGAGTGGCTCTACCGGCCCGACTGGAACATGATGCGCGTCACGCGCAGAGGCCCCGGCGTTCCGGCGGAGTGGTTCTCCTGCGACGTCTCGTCGCACTTCTTCTGCATCATGCTGAGGTGAGGCCTTGTTGACGGGAATCTGGACATCCTTTCTGCTCGTACTCGCCGGCATGGCGACCGCCGCATGGCTTGTCGCGCGTGTGCACGAGGGCGGCGTCCGCCCCGTGCGCGGCCTCGGGGCGTTCTTCGGGAAGCAGCCGAAGGCCGGCCGTGTCCTGCTCGGCGCGTTCTTCCTCGTCCTGTGGATTGTAGCAGGCGCCAAGCCAGACGGCGTGGCGGGACGCCCCGCCCTACCGGATGCCAATTCGGTAGGGCGTGACGTCCCCGTCGCGCAAGACGCTGAGCCGCGGGCGGACTTCACGCCCGTCGCTTCGACGAATGCGAACGCGGCGCGGGCGCTGACCGCAGAGGACTTCGCGCGCGGCTTCGTGATGCACCGCGTCGGGACGGGCGAGGCGTTCGACTTCGCCGCGCCGCCCGGCGCGACGGTCTGCGCCGACTGGGAGGCGTTCGGCGCGGCGGAGGACTGGTTCTACGCCGCCTTCACCAACTGGGCGTTCCGCGTCGGCGAAAGCGCGGTCTCCCGCTTCCGCGTCTTCTCCTTCGGGCAGGTCGATCTTTATGCGAACTACCCCTACACGAGTTTGCAAACTCGTGTAGGGCCTGTGGGGGTTTCCTCCGCAAATTCGGCAGGGCGCGACGTCCCCGTCGCGCCGCCGCGTCTGTGGCCGTTTCGTACGTCGCTCGGCGTCGTGCCGCGCGCGAACTGGCCGCGCATCGCCGGCAACGGGAACGCGACGGCGGATGAGGAACTTGCGCCGAGCCGGTTCTGGCACTTCGTCACGCCGTCGAACACGCTCCTGCTGACATGGCAGAACGTCCTTTTCGGACGCCGCGCGGACGCGCCGCTTTCGTTCCAGGCGGAGCTGTGGCCGGAGGGACGGTTCATGTACCGCTACGACCTGTCGCGGTGCGGCGGGGCGGGACGCCCCGCCCTGCCGGAGGCCAATTCGGCAGGGCGCGACGTTCTACCAGAGGGCAATTCGGCAGGACACGACATCCCCGTCGCGCCAGACGGCGAGGTCACGAACGTCCTCGTGGGTGCGTCGCGCGACGGCACCGCGTGGACGACGAACGCGCTCCCGACGAACGTCACGTCGATGTCGTTCCATCCGCTTTCCGCAGAGGACGCCGCGGCCCCCGACCGCGACGGAGACGGGCTCCCCCTCGCCGACGAGCTGTTCGTCCACGGCACCGACCCCGACCTCCGGGACACGGACGGCGACGGCGTGTCCGACGGCGCGGAAGTCGCGGCGGGGA
>CAYZYQ010000160.1:0-2432 GCA_964482645.1 uncultured Lentisphaeraceae bacterium
GGCGTGCGCCCCGTGCGCGGCCTCGAAGCGTTCTTCGGGAGGCAGTCGAAGACCGGCCGTGTCCTGCTCGGCGCGTTCTTCCTCGTTCTGTGGATCGTAGCAGGCGCCAAGCCAGACGGCGGGGCGGGACGCCCCGCCCTACCGGATGCCAATTCGGTAGGGCGCGACGTCCCCGTCGCGCCGCAAACGACCGCGTGGACGGAGGAGCGCCGCTTCACGGACTACGCCGCTGGCGGACGGCGAATCGAATACATGGTCACGGAGTCGCACGACTGCGGGACGGTCACGAACTCGGTCATGACCTACGACCTCCTCGGACGCCTTGTCACGTCCGCCGTGCCCGGCGCGAACGGCTCGATGATTGTTACCTCCAACGCCTACGACGGCGTGACGGCGCGGGGCCTCTCGTCGACGCGCTACGCGCCCGGACTCGCGCTGCGCACGACGCACGTCCTCCACAATGCGGCGGGCGAGCAGGTCGGAACCGTCCTCGACGGCGTGACGAACCGGACGGACGTCACGTACGCGGCCGACGCGTCGGGCGTCGTGTGGAAGGTCGAGACGTCCGTCGTCGCCGGCCCGGACACGAACGCGCTCTCCATTGTCCGCACCCGCCTGACCGGCCTCTCGGACGTCTGCCGCCGCCACGTCGTGGCGGTCGCGGGCGCGGCGAGCGTTCCGTCCACTGGTGACGGCGGTGACGGGGCGGCGGGCGTCCGTACGGAAACACTCGTCTCCTTCGACCCGTCCACGGGCGTCGAGACGGAGACCGTGACGTCCTCCGCCGGGCCGACGACCGTCCGCCGGTCGCGACGACGGACGCGCTCGGCAATGCCGTCCTCAGGATCTTCGATCCATTTGGCAACGTGACTGCCGAATGGGGCGCGACCTACCCCGTCGAGATGGACTACGATTCGCAGAGCCGCCGCGTCGCCCTGCGCACGACGCGGGACGGCACGGCATGGGACGAGACGCGCTGGACGTACGACGCGGCGACGGGTGTCTGCACGTCGAAGACCTACGCCGACGGCTCGACCGTTGCGTACACCTACACGCCAGACAACCTTCCACCCCGCACGACCTACGCCGGCGGTCGCTGGAAGGAGAACGTGTACGACGCGCGGCGGCAGGTCGTCGGCGTCGTTTCAGGCGACGGAACGCAGGACATCGCGTACGTTCGCAACGCCTACGGGCGCGTCGAGTCGGAGTCCAACGCCGTCGCGTCGGCCGTCTCCTCCCTTGCCGCGTCCGGGACGGCGACGAACGAAGCGTGGACGGTCGGCGGCGACGCCCTTGAGATCGTGCGTTCCCTCGATCCGCAAGACAGGCCGGACGGATTCGCCGTACCGTCGTCAGGGTACTCGCTCCGCCACGCCTACGCCGACGACGGAAACGTGGAATCCATTTCCAACGCCCTTGCCGTCGTCGCGTACGCCTACTCGCCCGACCGCAGTTTTTTTTCCCGCCATCGCTTTTCGACAAAGTACTTTGACGCCGAGACTGGTCTCTACTGCTACGGCCACCGCTTCTACTCGCCCATCCTCCACCGTTGGCTCACCCGAGACCCGATTGAGGAGAACTGCGGGCTGAACCTGTATGGCTTCTGCGGGAACAATGCGGTTTGTAGATATGGCAAGGACGGACGGGCGTACTTTGCATTATCCGACAACCGATGAAAGTGCGTTTGGCCCAGTAAATTCCGTCCTCTCGCGTCCAAGATCGTGCGGTGGCAAGGTAGTAAAGTGCAGAAGAACGCCCTTGAAACAGGGGCGTGTGCGCCTCCCTTTACCCGCCCATTTTCCCCTCCATGCGATTTCGTCCGCAACGTAATCTCATATCGTCAACGTTCCGCCAAAAGCCGACGTTCGCGTCCGTCCGTGCCAGCCCACGAGGTGACAGTTCCACCATTCCGCGTCCATGTGAGATTACGTTGCGGACGAAATCATCTGCGAACAGATGCCGTAGAGGTGTTGTTGCTTTCGCACCGGGAGTTTCGGAGTCTGGGAGGGCAACGGGCATCGCCCGCGCGGCGGAAAAATGTTGTTTTTGCATTCAGACCGTTGACGGGAGAGGGTGGAAATGGTAAAGTACCGGTGCGCGTGGAAAAGGCCACGGGCAAGGACATTCAACGAGGATGCGGACGAAATGCGCGTAATTGCAGAAAACTTGCAGAAAAACGGGGGGGGGGCAGTTAGAGTCTAGCGTCCGTCCCTCGTTCCCGCTTTCCTCCGTTCCTCACCGGCGCGGCCGGCCCTTTCGGGCCGCCGCGCCGTTTCGTTTTCCAGGCGAAAGGAGCAGGACGGTCATGAATCAATTGTCTGAACGCGGGCCGCGGACACGGCGGGACGGGCGTCCCCTCGGCGCGGCCCGGTGGGCGTGCGCGGCGCTGCTGGCCCTCGCGGCGGCGGGCGCCGCGTCGGAGGCGTACGACG
>CAYZYQ010000161.1:0-2383 GCA_964482645.1 uncultured Lentisphaeraceae bacterium
GCCCGCTCGCCCTGCCGCCGTCGCTGGAGCTCGCCGCCGGGGAGACGTATTCGGCCGAGTTCCTCTGCGAGGCGGGGGCGGAGAGCGCGGCCGCCAACGACGTGGAGGTCGTCGGCGAGTTCATTGAGAACGAAACGGGGCGGACGTTCACGTCCCGCGCCGCGCTGACGGTCGTGCGGGTGGAATTCGAACCGATTCTTACGATAGGCGCATGTGCGAACCGTCATGTCGTTGGCGTTCGGGAAGAGGCGGTTTGCATATGGAGACCCACGTCGGTTCAACCAACTATCGAGGCGTCCGCAGATGCCGATATTGGACTGCGTTCGGGTTATGCCACTTACACGGCGCCGCTGGAGGCGGACGTACGCGGGTTGCAGATGTCTTTTGCGGGAACGGTCTTCAGAGTCGGCGTATCGGTTGTCGAACCAGGGGAACTCTTTGTCAAGGGGGCGACGCGGATCAGGGACTTCGGTCTCGTCTTGGACAGGGCTGGAGGTGTCGGGATGTCCCTTGACCTTTACGTTTCACCGGTTCAGGTCTCCTTTTCCGGAATCGCGGTACAGGAGATTCCTTCAGACTATCAGGATCCCAGCGGATACTTCTCCAATCCATATTTCGCGGAGATGTGGTCGCATACCGTGGAGAGGGGGGCCGGTGACTGGCACAACATCTCCGGCGGAAATTTTTTCATGTCCGACAATGCGGATCTGGGCGACGAACTGCCTCGCATGGGTATTGACGGAATGCCTTCTCGGGATTTTTCCGGCGGTTGGGCTTCGGGTCGGATGAGCTGGAAGATACCCGTGGGATGGAACGAGCGCAATTCAGACGCAGAGACTTCTCCGGTGAAGACTTTTCAGACGTATTGGCAGCAGTTTGCGATCGACCGGCATGGCACGGTGAAGGTCGCCAAGTTGAACCGATGGGTTCAACGGGGAACGAACGGCGTGTTTACAGTAGGAGGAACCGGGCAATGACAGGCGTACGACATATGGCTATTCTGTGCATCCTCATCTTGTGTGGATGCGACGGACGATTGCCGGAAGCCGAATCGGTGGAAGGGGGTGGTGGCCGTTCGGCGTTGGAAATACGGGAAGTCTCCCGTTCGATTCAGACCCTTGACGAATGTCTCATGTCGTCGGGGATTGCCGCGTCGAGACGCGGCGAGGACGTGGCGCGGCACGTCGCAGCCCTGCCGGACGACGTCCGGGGGTGCGCGGCGTCGCTTTTTATCGGCAGGCTGGAGGCGATCGGCGGGTCTCTCGCCGACTTTGGCATCCGGCCGAGACCGCTCCGCAACTTCCAGGGACTTTTGAAATCCGCCGACCTGTGCGTGTCCAGTCCGGAGGACGTGGAGCGCGTGATGGGGCTTTGCCTCCTTTGCCTCGGGCGGTATCGGGAGGCGCTTGCAGCGTGTCAGACGCGAAAAGACGCGGAGGGGCGGGCATTGCGCCGTGAGTTTGAGACCGACCGGCGGCTGTTCGTTGAAACCGTGCGGAAGGTCTATCTCCCGCTCGTGTCGGCACGGCGTCTCCCGCCCGAGCGACATGCCTATTGGACGAAAATTATTGCAAGGGAAATAGACGAAGGCCTGGACGTGTCTGAAACGTCCTTGGACGGAATACGGCGAAAGGCGGAGGTCATGCAATGAGAGACATGATTTTACTGATTGGGTTGGCGTTCGGGCTTCTGTTCGCGTGTGCCGCGCCTCCGCCGTCGGCAGAGGCCGCTTCGGGCGGCGTCGCGGCTGTGTCCGGCGCGACGCTGCCGCCGGTTTCGTTCGCGGACGCGGAGACGTCGACGAACGTGCCGTTCGCCGTCGGACGCGACGGGGCGAGGCTGCTCGCGTTCACGCTCTCGTGCCGCGCCACGCCCACGAACGGCGTGGAGGTGGCGTTCGGGCGGGACGCCGATTCGGACGGCGCCCTCGGCGTGGAGGAGGCGGACTTCGCCGTCGGCTGGGACTGCGGCGCGTGGTTCGTGCGAGAGGGCCCCGACGGCGCGCGTCTCGCCGTGGGGCCGGCCGGGACGCGGGAGGCGCGGACGCTGGCCTGCCGGATCGGTCTGAAGCCGCCGGGACGGACGACGCGGCTTGTCGCGGACGAGGCGGGGCGCACGGTCTTCGACCGGGCGTCGTCCGCGTCCGGTCCGCGCGGCTGGGACACGGTGCGCCTCACGGGGCGTGGGCTGGACGTCTTCGGCGAGAGCCTGTCCGTCTGGACGGAGCTGGACTCGCTCGTCATCCAGATCCGGTGACGCCGGGTCGAGGCGGAATTGACGCGGGGGCGGGGCGGGCGGTATAATGCCGTCGTGGCCGTTGAAGAGAAAAACAGAAAGATCGTCGCCGCCGTCCGGAAGTGCGCCCCCGCCGTCCTCGCCGCGC
>CAYZYQ010000162.1:0-2256 GCA_964482645.1 uncultured Lentisphaeraceae bacterium
GCCCGCGTCGGGACGATGGACGCCCTGCGCCGGCACCGTCGTCCGAATGTGAAAGTGAAGGACGAGACGGCGAACCGTCTGGCCCTTTGCCGTGCCTACGTACCCGTCTTCATCGAGCAGGTGTTGCTGGAGGCCTGGGCGAAGCGTGAGAACGTCGAAATTTCCCCCACCACGCTGAAGACCTACGAGCGCCGCGCATTCCGCAACCTGCGGACGAAAACCGACAAGGCGTTCGACGATTTGTTCAAGGTGTCGGGTGTCGACGCGAACGAATTGCGTGGACAGGTTCGTGACGAGGCGTTGCGTAAGGCCGTAACCGATATCCTTGTTATGAGAGATCCGACCAACCTCCCATCGGGTTTCGTACACCAGAAGCTCGCTAGCGTACGAGCTTATAACGACATGACGGCAAAGACGAACGCACTCATTTACGCTCACGCCACAAATGTATGGCGCCAGTTACGCGCGGGAGCCGATTTCATCTCCATGGCAAGGAAATTCACTGAGATTCCAGAAGAGATGGAGGATAATGGCGAGTGGGGAACGCTTGACGACCAATTTCTGCGCGATGACCCCGCACTTCTCGCCGCTGTCAAGGATCTGAAACCTGGTGCGTTCACACCGCCAGTAGAGGGGGACAACGGTCTGATGATTGCGAAGCTCGACGGCATGACCGATGACGGATCATATGAGCTTTCCCGTATATTCTTCCGACTTCCCCTCATGATCGACTATCCGACACCTGAAGAGGTTATGGCGGCGGCGAAGAGAGTGCATGCAAAGAACATCTTCAACAATCTACTGGAACGATTGAAAAAGGCGGCGGAGCTGAAATACCCCCACGGAGAGGATTTGTTCAAGCCGTTTAAACCGAAAGCGCAGTCTGCGCCCACGGAGGAAAAGAAAAAATGAAAACACACGGATACGTAAAAAAGGCGTGGACGATTGTCTGCGCACTTGTGGCGTTCGGAAGTGCCACCTTGTACGGCGCGAAAGCAGATGGAGGGTTGTATTACAGTACCGACCCTGCAATCAAGAGGGGGGAATGGAATTCCCATTTCACCGCCGTCAAAGCGAAAGCGGACGCGGATAATGTGCCGCTCGTGGTATTTTGGGCGAGTCCGGGTTGCAGTCAGTGCCAAAAGCTGGAAAGGGCGTTGAGCAAGGAATCCGTTACTGCTTGGCAGAAAGAACTGCGTTGTTATTTTGTTTTCGGTTATGGAACTGGAGGGGAAAATAGGGATGTTAAAGATTTTGCAAAGGGGAAAGGTACGGATACTGTGCTGAGCGACTTTCCCTTCATTGCAGTTTACTGGAAGCAAGGATTACGTGGAGACGTAAAGACGGACATCAAGCGCTTCGTCGGTCGTTCGGGCCGTATGACCGTGACGTCGGGAAAACTCGCGGACCAGTTCATGAAGACCGTGGAATACTGGCTTGATGGTTGGAATCCCAACTACACGGGCGGCGTCTTCGGAGGTACGGAGGAGACCAACGGAGACCGTCTGGAAGCCGAACCGGGGCAATCCCGCGTGATTTGTTCGTTGACGCGCGACGGCACGGCTTCGCCTGTCGCGTCGAAGAACAACGTCGTCGTGACGGGGCCGGACGGCACGTCCATCACGACGAACGTGTCGTGGACGGCGGGACAGGCCGAACAGACGCTGGAACTCGACGTCTCCGCGTTCGCGTTCGCGAAGGCCGGGACGAAGCTCACGCTCCAGACGGTTGATGACTCGAATGTCGTGCAGAGTACGCGAACCGTAACGTTCGTGACCGGTGAGAACACGTCCGAGAATCCGCTTTGGCTTGGCGAACGGAAGACGGACACGCTCGCGTTCGGTGAGTGGACGATGGACATCGATGCGGCGACGAACAAAGTCGCAAAGTCAGCAGATGCGGCCTATACGCTCGTCGCGGTGATCGGGTCGCAGTGGTGCCCCGACTGCGCGAACACGGATCGGAATTTCCTTTCCGTCACGAACGACGCGGGCGAAAATCGTTTCCGCGCCTGGGCCGCCGCGCACAACGTGGCGCTCGTGACGGTCGACGTGCCGTACTTCACGACGAACAGCGTCAAGACGGCGAGTCCGACGCTCCTCTCGCGTACGGCCCATGAAACGACGCTGGGGCGTCCGGGGGAGTATCCGCAGTCCGGCGCGGACAGCTCGTTGACGAACAAGATGTACCGCAGTGGACTCGGCTACCTGACGCGCAAGGGCGTGTCCGACGAAGACGCCCTCGCGGTCCTTGAGC
>CAYZYQ010000163.1:0-2163 GCA_964482645.1 uncultured Lentisphaeraceae bacterium
CCGTCGGCGGAAGGCTCGCGCCCGTCGTCGCATCGAACACGTTCGTCGCAATCTCGACGACGAGCTGCGAGACCTCCGGCGGACACCAGGACGTCACGTAGGTGTTGACGGCGTCAAAGTAGACCGTTCCGATACCGTTCGTGTAGCAGGGCGAATAGATGGCCGCCCCCGTCGTGTTGCGAAAGACCATCCAGCCAGCCTCGGTGTTCGTGCTGTCCACACCCGTCTCGGCCGAGATCGGCCGCGCCGTCGTGGACGTCGGCAGAAACGCCATCGCGTCGCCCTCGGACGCCAAGTTTTCATAACTAAACGTATTGCCGAGAAGGACGTTCGTCAACCGCCACAGCAGATTCGTCCGACCGGCCTCGTCACGAGAGGACAGACGATGGTCACAGCCCGCGAACCGCCGCAGGTTTGGAAGCAAGGCCGAGACGTTATGCTCCCCTTCGTGCGTCCAGAAAACGGAATGGCGATCCGAATCCGTCTGCCAGTATCCCTGATCCGTCACCGCATGGCCTGGCGCCGTGTCGTCGTTCGCGAGCAGGACGCGCCCCGAAAGCGTGAGGGATGACGCCGCGCCCCGAAGGTCGTCCATCTTCTGTGAGCCCATGATGCAGAAGTCAATGTGGCACTCAAGCGGCTCGTATTCGAGGTTCGGGTCCACCAGTTCGTAGCTGACGCGGTAAGCACCGCCGCGCGTCGGCATCTCCGAGAGCTCGCTTCCTGTCGTGGCATCCAGGAATCGGCGCACAAACGTGCCTTCGGCGAGAATCGGGTCTACCAAATCCGCAGACGGCTCACCCTCGTTCCACATCGTCTTCGAGAGGGACGGCAGCCGCCGCCAGAAATTGACGCGGTAGCCATTGCGCACGACAAGGTCGAAGCCGGCGCCAATCTCGCCCTGCCGCGCATTGGCATCGGCCAGCGTCCAGTCGGCAAACACGTCGTCCGGATTGTGGTCAGGCACCGTCGCCATCGGCCGCAAAAGCCAGTAGAGACGAACGAGCTGCGGCTCGGACGTCACGCGCGGCAGACGCACATAGACAACGCTCTCGCCACCCACCTTCCAGTCCTGCGTGCCACAGGAATAGGGCAACACGTTGCCGTCCGCATCCGTAAAGGCGAGGGATTGGCCGTCTGTGCCCGCGCGCTCGTAGAGGAAGCCCGGCAACCCCCGCTCCGACAGCGTGACCCGATACGGGAAGTTCGTCAACGCCGCCGGAGACGACCCCGTGTAGGTGAGGTTCGTGATCTCGACATAATCGACAAAACGGTCGCCGAGGCCGTTCACGATCCGGAAGTCGGCATAGACAAACGCCGGCGTCGGCTGATAGTTGCCGCCGGGCCGCGCCGTCGCCCGCACCCAGTAATGGCCAATGGCCGTCGGCTTGTCAAACGACCACTGCTCTTCCGGCACGGCTGCCGCCGACACGCCTTCGGAAAACACGGCATACATGAAGTCGATTTCCGTCCACGCGGGACTGACGTCGAGCAGGGGACGCGGCGTCGCCTCGTCTGGCGTTCCCAGCATCCAGTCTTTCTGCCGGAAGTCGCCCAGCGTGACGGCGACCGGCGAAATCGTGAACGAAGCCGTCACAGACGTGAAGACGTAGTTGTCCGCATCGGGCGCGGAGACGCGCACCCAGTAGTCGCCCGCATCCGTCGGACGCACATCCGACCAGCCGTCGTCCACTGGCGACGTCCCCGTCTTCTTCTGGTAGGAATAGGCTGGCTCGACCCAACTCGGATCAACCGTGCACGTCGGTTCGGGCAACACCGCCGCACCAAATTCCCAGTCGGCGAGCGCCAGCCCCGTGAATGAGACGGGGCACTTCGCGATCGTCATCGTCACCGTGACGGCGTCCGTCGAGCCATCTGGCCACGTCACGCCAGGACGAAGCGTCGCCGTCGCGACATAGATGCCGGCGTTCGTCGCGACATTCGCGCCGCTGACCGTATAGAAGCTGTTCGGCTTGAGCGAGTAGTGAACCGTTCCGTCATACGTGTAGGCGACCGTCGGATCGGGCTTCTGGAACGCGCCCTCCATCGTCGCCGCGATTCGGACGTAGACGACACCGTCGCCGCCCCTGCCCGCGACGCCGTTGTAACTGCCGTTGCCGCCGCCGCCCGAACCCGTGCCGTCCGCGCCGTCCGCCGCCGCCG
>CAYZYQ010000164.1:0-2131 GCA_964482645.1 uncultured Lentisphaeraceae bacterium
TCTTCAGGTCGGTGACGTCGAACTCGCTCTCCAGGACCTTCTTCGTCCCGTCGGGATCGATTGCCAGCATGTCGCCGCGCTTGAGGCAGTTCATCAGCATGGACGGGCGGCCCGTCGACGACCACGTGGCGCGGAAGGCGGGAGCCTTCGCCGAAAGGGCGAGCGCGACGGAGATCGGGTTGTACACCGTCGTCGGGTTGTCTGGCGAGAAGCGGAAGCCGTTGTACCACCGCCGCAGCTCGGCGCGGTAGGCATCGTAGTCCAGCTCCATTTTCACCGCGTGGGCGCGAAGATGGTCGTCAAAGTTCGCCGACAGCTCGTCCTCCGTATAGCCCAGCATCGTCGCGCATTCGGCGCACATCGACACGTCCACGATGTTGTTGAGCGCCGAGAACACCGACATCTTCGTGAACTTCGACACGCCCGTCATCATCAGAAAGCGGATGTCGCCCGTGCGGGACTTCATCGCCGTGTAGAACGCGGACAACCGCGCGCGAATCGCCTCGGCAAGTTCCGGCCTGTCCAGCACGTGGGAGACGGGTGCGTCGTACTCGTCGATCAGGACGACCACGCCCTTCCCGCCGTGCGCAACGGACAGGGACTGGATGGCCCGACCGAAGTTGACACCCGCCGGCAGCGCGTCATCGTAGACATGGCCCGCGTCTTCGAGACACCACTTGACCGTGGAGACGAACGACCGATCAAACGCATCAATGTCCGGCGTGTCGACGGCACCGAAATCGAAATGCAGAACCGGCCACGTCTCCCACGCCCAGTCGGTCTGCGCGATGGCGAGGCCGTCGAAGAGCTCGCGACGGCCCTGGAAGATTGCCTTCAGGGCGGTGATCATGAGCGACTTGCCGAACCGGCGCGGACGCGCGAGGAAGAACATCCGCGTGCCCACGTCCGTGACGAGACGGTGGAAATACGCCGTCTTGTCCACGTAGATGCACCCCGACCGCCGCAGATCGGGGAAGTCGCTCGTCGTCGTCGCTATCGGTCTCATGGCGACATTATACCACAGGAGACGGCGTTGCGGACACGCGGTGCCATCAATCTCCTCTCACCCTCCACGTCATCGTGCGCGCTGCCTGGGGATTCTGGTGAGCCGAGTACATCCCCATAAAACTACGAGACGTGCGGAGACGATACGACAAGGGATAAACGCGGCGGATGGCACCCCGCTACAGCCGCTCGGCGGCGGCCGCCGCGAGACGGCGCGTCTTGGAGTCGAACGAGAGGCCGACGAGCCACACGGGCTTGCCCGACGCGCGGTACGGCTCGTCGTAGCCCTTCGCGCGGATCTGCCCGAACGCGCGGTCGACCGGCTCGTCCACCTTCAGCTCGAAGATGTACACGCCCACCACGTGTTCGGCCACGACATCCGCCCGGCCGTTGGACTGCACGTCCTCCACACGGAAGCGGAAGCCACCGCTCGCCAGCAGGAACGCAAGGCAGCGGGCGTAGGAGGATTCGTGCACACGCCCCTCCGTCGAACCATATGGCATCGCCGCGTAGAGCGCCTTCAGCCCCGTAAAGAAGACCGGCCAGTCGGCGTCCAGGAGGTCACCACCCAGCCGCGCCGCCCACGCCACGTCCTCGTTCGCGGCGAGACCCGTCAGAAGCAGACACAGGTCGCGACGCACCTCCTCGTCCGGCACGGCCAGCGTGTAACGGCCGGTGGCGTACGAATAGTCCCTGATCGTCAGGTAGCCCGTCTGGAAGAGCATCCCGATCGGCCTGAGGTTCTTCAAGTCGGTGACGTCGAACTCGCGTTCGTCCACGCGCCGCGTCCCGTCCGGGTCGATTGCCAGCATGTCGCCGCGCCTGAGGCAGTTCATGAGCATGGACGGACGCCCCGTCGACGACCACGTGGCCGAGAAGAACGGCTCCTTCGCGCTCAACGCCAGCGCGACGGAAATCGGGTTGTAGACGGTCGTCGGGTTCGACCGGGAGAAGCGGAAGCCGTTGTACCACCGCCGCAACTCGGCGCGGTAGGCATCATAATCCAGCCCCATTTTCACCGCGTGGGCGCGAAGATGGTCGTCGAAGTTCGCCGACAGTTCCTCCTCCGTGTAGCCCAGCATCGTCGCGTACTCCTCGCGCATCGACACGTCCACGATGTTGTTGA
>CAYZYQ010000165.1:0-2108 GCA_964482645.1 uncultured Lentisphaeraceae bacterium
GCTCGCCCTTCGCGACGAGCGCCTTCAGGTAGTAGAGCGCCATGTCGCTGTTGAACACGCACTCCTTCCCGATACACGCCGCCGCGAAGCAGTAGCCGTCGTACCACGGCTTGATCGCCTTCACGATCGCCGCCGGGTCGCCTTCCGTGAAACGCCCCGTCCCCTTGAAGTCGGAATACATCTTCAGAACCTCGGCCTCGGAGAAGCCGGCCATCGCGTTGAACTCCTCGTCCTGCGTGAGGTTCGCGGCGATGTTGAAGCCGCTCGTCAGATCGTCCATCGTCACGGGGGAGACGCCCGTCATGAAGATGCGCGAGCAGCCTTCCTTAAACTTCTTGAACCAGTTCCGGTAGAACCCCGCCCCGTGCGTGACGGCGCGGTAGTCCGCGTTCGCCTCGTCACGCAGCATCGCGTTCGTGAAGTTGTCGTATTCGTCGATGATCAGGTAGATCTGGAATCCGCGCGAGGCCGCGCGCGTCGCGATGCCAGCGAACTTGTCCGCCGCCGGTCTGTCCGCCAGCGCGTCGGCGAAGTCGGCGCCGTAGGCTTCGCGGTAGTCGAACAGGAAGCCGTCGAGGCGTATGGCGAGATAGCTCTCGAAACTCTCCTCAAGCGTCCGGCCGACGCCACCGCCGACAACCGAGAAGTCCAACGAGAGCACCTGGTACTTGTTCGCGTTCTCCGTCGGGTTCTCGCCGATGTCGAGTCCGCCGAACCATTTGCGGAAGTTCGCCTTCTCGTTGACGTCGTAGTAGGCGCGCAGCGTCTCGACGAAGAGGGACTTGCCCATGCGCCGGGGGCGCACGAAGAAGACGAAGCTGTCACGCTCCTCCATCCGGCGGATGTAGGCCGTCTTGTCGACGTAGTAGTAGCTTTCGTTGCGGATACGCTTGAAGTCCTTGATGCCGTAGGGGATTTTGAGTGCCTTCGCCATATCCGGCATTCTCGCACATTTCACTGCGTCCGTCAAGCCGACGCTTCGCAAAGGTAAAACAGCGACGGCAACGCGGCGTTTTCCGTCCCCTGACCGAGGGTGAAGGAAACGGACAGGCCCGTGAAGACGGTCTAGCGAACGATCAGCAACGTGCCGGCGGCGGTCAAGACCAAACGCTCGTCACGCAAGGAGACGCGAACGGCTCGTTTCACGCCCGCAACCGTCACGTCCCAACGCGCCAGATTCTCCTCGCCCGACGCGGCCACGCAGACAAGCGGAAGTTCGCCCTGCGGCGTCTGCGACACGCCCTTCAATTCCACGACGCCCGATGTGGCGAAGACGATGTTGCTCACCGTGCCGCCGCCCGCCGCAAGGTCGATGACGATGCGGTCGACCGTCTGTCCGCCCGTTTTGGACGTGAAGTCCAGCACTGCGCCGCCGTCCACCTGGATCTGCAAGACGTCCGCCAGCCCCGTCACGCCGGGTTCGAGATAGCGGAAATGGTAGGCGGGTTTCGAAGCATCGCCGCCGATGTATCCATGATGATATTGATTGGGCGGCGAGGGCGCGTTCGTGACATCCATCACCGTCCGCCACGAACCGTCCTGCCCCGTCGCGCTCGTCTCCACCGTCCAGGCGCGGGGCGAACCATGATCCCACCCCGTGTTGAAGTTGAGTCCATCAATGGCCGGCTTGTCCGCGTAAAACCGCGCCGTGATTTCCTGCCATGTCGCCGTGTCGCCCGCATTGGTCTGGACTTTGTCGAATTCCGGCAGATAGCCTGTTTCCGAGATCGTGTTGCCTATCACGACGGCATGAAGCGCCGCCCCGCTGTTGACGATCACCGTCCCGATCGGCGCCGTCACCTGGCCCGCCTCCAGATCGATGGCGGGCGTACCGTAGGCCGCATTCCTTCCCCAACCCATGTGAATGGGCTTGTCCTGCGAATCATACAAGCCGATCTTCGAGTGCAGACGTGCGTTACGGTTCTGTCCACTAAACCAGAACGGCCAGCATTCCTTGAACGTGAGGCGAAAATACTTGTCGGACAGGCCGCGCTTCGAGAACCGGAGCGAGCCGCCCGCCACATGGACGAAGCCCGCGATTTCCATCGGGTCATAGACGATCAAATCGACGTCGCCCGTCTTGACGAGCGCATTCGTCGACCAGAGCG
>CAYZYQ010000166.1:0-2026 GCA_964482645.1 uncultured Lentisphaeraceae bacterium
GGTGCTCGATCGACAGGGCGGTTGAATCCGCGTGTTCGCCCACGGGCGTGGCCAATCGTCTGATGAACTATGGCGGACGGTTCATGACGAGTGCGGAGAACTTTCGGCACGGGGTTCGCCTCATCGGGAAGTTCGAGGCGTGGTTCAACGAGATTTCCGCGACGACGAACAACAAATTGTTGCCGAAAAAGACGGTCTCGCAAATCAACGGAAAACTTGTCGCCTTCCTAAACCAGAAGTGCATTGGAGGCTTCGAGCGTTTCGTCTTTGAGGACCTGGCCTCCAATCCCGCGTTCGACTTGACGGAACAGGATGCCGAAAAGGTGTTCGGTTTCGAAAACAACGCCGTCACGAGCTTCATCGGCCGCGGGTTTCACGAGTCCTCCACGGCGACGCTGCTGCAAATGCCAGTCGAACAACGCAGGGTTGTTTTCAGAGCTGCGGCCGCGTTGTGTCCGTTGGCGGCCGATCGTTCCCAGCAACTGGTGGGTCCCACGCACAAGACCATTTTCGTCGGGCGGATGTTGAAGCATCTCGACGAGCTGACTGCGCTTGCGAACCGGAATGAGCTGACGGCCGAGAACGTCATCCGGACGTGCTATCCCGACATTGTGAATCCGCGGGCGTTCACAATCAAAGTCGTCGACGATTTCATCGCAGAGACGCTTGTGCGCGAGAACGTCAATGATCCCAAAGACTTTAACACGCTGTACTTCATGATGGCCAATTCCGGTGAAACGGTCGATCACGTGATTGCGGCTTACCAGAACCATGAACAGTTGCCGAACGTGCCGTATCTGTCGGCGTATTCCGCAGGACTGAATGCATTCAACGGTACGACCGAGGAAGCGCGCGCACAGCTGATGCAGGATCTTCCCCGTTTCACGTGCTATACCGAAGAGCCCGTGGGCGGTGACGACGTCCGGCTCGAGCTTGAGTGTGTGCGCGGGTTTAACTTCCCCGAGGGGATGCCCCGAGTGGAATTCGAAGGCGGAACCGTGACCAATGCGGCGTGCCGCGCGCTAATCGACACGGTCGAGACGTTTTGCGGGACGGGAAACGTGCGGCAGGCTTCCGCCGTGCTGTTCAGCCTTTCGCAGTCGGGGCTTGAAAATCTGAATGGCGGCCTTCATGCCTATGGCATTGACTCCAACGAACATTCCCCGTGCGAGTACACGTTGTCGAAAAACGCGGAAACGGGCGCCGTGAAGATCGTCTATTCGAACCCCGAGCCGTTCCCGATCTCGTTCAACTGGGAGGTGACCGTCGATCGTGACGGCACCGTGACGACCACGCCCATGACGGTCGTTGACGAACGGGGACACGCATGATCGCGCACGGTTTTGGAAACCTCCAGGAGAATCTGTGAACGACCCTCCGAAAAGTCTGGACAAAACGGCGAATGTCTAGTAATCTAGGGACACGTTTAACAATCGCTAAGCATAGGAGAACACAAAGATGGACTATATCGAACTGATTTCCGCATTTGCCGAACGCCATGCCATTGCGGGCTGCGACGCCAGCGAGGGAAAGGCCGTGACGCTGCAGGTTGACGACATGACGATGACGCTGCTCCACGACGAGACGGAGGCGCGTCTGCTGATCTGCGGCGAAATCGGCCAGCCGCCGGCGGACGGCGCGGCGGCGTTCGCGCAGACGATGCTCAAGGCGAACTTTTCCGCGCCGGACATGGTGTTCGCCCAGAATCCGGAGACGGACGCCTACGCGCTCATCTGCCCGAAGGCGTTGGACGCGCTGGACGTGAATGCGCTGGACGCGGCGTTCGAGGCGTTTGCCAACCAGCTGGAGACGTGGCGGACGATGCTTGCGGACTTCCGCGTGATTGCGGCCGAGCAGCCCGATGCGGCGGCGTCCGACGCGCCAGTCGACGGCATTCGCGTGTAAGTTCCTAAGCCAAAGGACGTGGATGGCATTTGACGCGGCACAGATTCTGCGGCAGACGTATGCGGCGGGCATGGTGGCACCTCAGACGGAATCGCCCGCCGCCGCCGTCGTCTCCGCCGGA
>CAYZYQ010000167.1:0-2015 GCA_964482645.1 uncultured Lentisphaeraceae bacterium
TCCGCCGCCAGCTCTTCGACTACCTGCGCGACGCCTACCGCCGGACGCGGACGCCCGACTGGATGGAATGGTCGCGCCTCGCGGGCGCGTTCGCCTACGACGGCGACTGGGCGCCGTTCCTGAAGCGCCTCGCGCGGGACTACGCGGAGACGACGCCCGTGCGCGGCGGGCTGCAGGGCGAGATCCGCGTGCAGGGCTACATGCAGGCGGAGTTCGGACATCTGAAGTTCTACCTCCTCGCGCCGGAGATGGAGCTTTCGCGCGGGTTCTGCGACTTCTGCCTCTTCCCCGAGCGCGTCCACTACGGCGACGTGCTGCACAGCTACCTCGTCGAACTCAAGTACGCGAAGGCCGACGCGACGGACGCGGAGATGGCCGCGAAGGTGGACGAGGCGAAGGCGCAGCTGGCGAAGTACCGCGCCGACCGCGCCGTCCCGTCGCTCGCGCGCGGCACGACGCTCCACCAGATCGTCTACGTCTTCCGGGGCGCGGAACTGCACACGCTCGACGAAATCGCCTGCGAGCCGATGCCGGCTTGAACTTCAGTTTCTCAAAAGGAAAAGACATTCCGTGCCAAGACCAGAACTTCATCTTTCACTCCTTTGGCAAAAGGCGCGATTTGCCCGCGACGTTTTTATGCTTACAGGGCATCCGGCTGGGGAATGGGGGGCGGGTGTTCCGACGGGCGAGATCAAGCCCGTCCTTCCTGTTTCGGGATGGACGGCCGTATCCGATCTCAATCCGTTCAAGCCGGGCGTTCCCAAGCCCGTCGCCGCGCCGGAGATTTCAAATGAGTACGTATTCCTGAGGAACAAGTACATCAACGATGAATTCGCGGAAGGGAATTTTCGCGGGTGTCCGTGTATCGTCAAGAAGACCTCGAAGGCCGTGTGGTCGATTGGAAACGAGTATCGGCTTTCCGCACGAATGTACGCCGTTGCGCCGACGTGCGTTCCATGCCCATTCATGTGGCATCTGGCGGACGATCGGAAGTCGGCGTTTCTTGTGACGGCAAAGGTGGAAGGTGCGTCTCTCACGGAGTTGATTGCGGATGGCGTGTCCGACGTACAGGCGGACTCGTTCGCCGCCGACATTCTGCGCCTGGCCGATGCGCTGAAGGCGACTGGGATTGTCCATCGCGATCTCTTTTCCGACAATCTTCTGCTTGACGCGGACGGACATCTCAAGGCGATCGACTGGCAGCTCGCCGTCGATCGCGGGAACTACCGTGAAGATCCATGGGTTGCGCGGCACTGGAAGTTCAGATACGTTATCTTCGGCGTGAATCGCGAACTCGGACTTGGCGTGTGGAACGACTATCTGGCACTCGCCGCCGTCCTGCGCCGGCTGCCACAGACTGTGGTGGTGAAAGCGGCGGTCGAGAGACTTGTCGCGGAGGCAGAGGGGATGACGTTCGCCCGTCCTCCCAACCGTCTGACGAGATTCAAGCTGCGCTTGTACGGGCTGTCTTTGCGGATTCAGATGCTGCTTAGGGGGCGTGGACACCGAAAGTACGCCCAGCTTGAGCGCCGCTGGCGTACTGCGTGCGAACAGTGGGGAACGAAGGGCTAGATGTCCGTCTCGGCAAGTTCCTCTACGACTGCCGAAGTCTCTTTCCGAACGTCCGGGGAGACGAGAGTTTCCGTGCCCTGTCCCCATTCGCGACTTTACGCTTGCAAAGAAAAAAAAATGGCTATAATTGCTTCCTCAATCGTTCACAGGAAAAACGAAAGGAAGTCGATGAGCGGAAGATTTTGGGTACGTGAGACGGCATCGCGGCGCGATGTTCTGTCTGTTCGTTTGGCGGTCGCGATGGTTGTGGCATCGGGGTTGGCTCAGGGGGCGTCGGCCGTGCAGGGCGCACAAGATCTGAGCGCGCCGCTCGACAAGATCGCCGTCCGCGACGTGGCGGCCGGCGCGACCGTGACGGAGGCGGCGCCCGTTGGGGCTGTTTCGGAGGCGGGAATTCTCGTCAAGAAGGGCGAGGGCGCGTATGTTCTCCCCGCGAACCGGAT
>CAYZYQ010000168.1:0-1908 GCA_964482645.1 uncultured Lentisphaeraceae bacterium
GAGTTCGCGACGATGCTCGGCTACACGGAGCAGGAACTTGACGTGAACTTCGACGGGCATCTCCTCACCCACGCGGTAAAAATGGGGCTTGCCTACGACGTCTACCGCGCCGAGCTGCGGCGGTGGTACAACGGCTTCCGCTTCTCGCCGGACAACCCGACGACGGTGTACAACCCGATCTCCGTCGCGCTCGCCCTTTCGGCGAAGGCTCCCGCCTTCCGCGCCACGTGGTCGTCGACGGGCCGTCCGTCCATGCTGATGAACTGCCTCAAGCGCGGCGACATGCTCGCCGTCGATCCCGACGGGACGAAGAAGGTCATGGAGAGCGAGTTCGACGTCACCGACCTGAAGAACCTCAGGCCGATCGGGATGCTCTTCCAGACGGGCTACCTGACGATCAGGGACTATTCGTTCGACACGGAGATGTACACGCTGGCCGTGCCGGACGAGGAGGTGCGGCGCGACCTCTGTCTGCTCCTGACGGGTCTCGCCGCGAACGAGGACGTGGCGTGGGCGGGACGTC
The DNA here is from genome assembly GCA_964482645.1 of uncultured Lentisphaeraceae bacterium. GTDB lineage: Bacteria > Verrucomicrobiota > Kiritimatiellia > RFP12 > UBA1067 > RUG572. The sequence continues at coordinate 524 of CAYZYQ010000168.1, forward strand.
TCGGCGGCGAACTCCTTGAGGCCGACTGGGAGAATTTCTTCACGGGGCTGAAGGCGCTCTACGCGGCGATGCCGTACGGCTCGACGGAGGGGCGCGTCCACGAGAGTTCCTACGCCCGCTGCCTCGCGTTCCTGCTGGCGAGCGGCGGCTTCCGCTTCCGCGTGGAGGACGTGCAGTCCAACGGCCGGGCGGATGTCGTGGCCGAACACGTGGTGGGCGTGTACATCTTCGAGCTGAAGGTGGACGAGCCGGTCGACCGCGCGTTCGGGCAGATCCGCAGGAAGGGCTACGACGAGCCGTACCGCGCATCTGGCAAGCCGGTGTGGCTTATTGGCCTGTCGTTCGACTCTGAGACGCGCCGCCTCGCGGATGCCGCCGCCGAGCGGCTGTAGATGTCGTGAACATTCGGCGGGCGGCCAGTTTCGTTGAGATGGCAGTGGTGTCCCTTTCTTTCTCGTGGAGCGGCACGGTTTCCCCCTGTCTGAAACTGCGCCACGAGATATTGCAACTTCCCTCCTCTCCACGCCAATCGAGGAAGTGAAAACCTCTACGTGCATTATGGTATAATTGCGCCCATGAGACCGATAGCGACTACGACGAGCGATTTCGCGGACCTCCGCAGGAAGGGGTGCATCTACGTTGACAAGACGGCGTACTTCCACCGCCTCGTCACGGACGTGGGCACGAGCATGTTCTTCCTCGCACGTCCGCGCCGGTTCGGCAAGTCGCTCATGATCACCGCCTTGAAGGCGATCTTCCAGGGGCGGCGCGAGCTGTTCGACGGGCTGGCCATCGCGGAGACCGACTGGGCGTGGGAAAAGTGGCCGGTGTTGCATTTCAACTTCGGCGACGCCGACACGACATCTGAGGATTCGTTTGCTGCGTCGTTCGCCGCCATTGTCCGGCGGAGGCTTGAGGAGACCGGCGTATCCTACGATGGAACACTGCCTCCCGGCACAAACTTCGGCGCCGCGATCGAATCGCTGTCCGCCGCGAACGGCGGGAAGGGCGTGGTCGTACTGATCGACGAGTACGATGCGCCGGTGTCGCACGTCCTCGACCGGCCGGAACTCGCCGAGGCAATCCGCGCACGACTGTCTGCGTTCTACACGGCGATGAAGTCCCGCACGGGCGACATCCGCTTCCTGATGATGACGGGCGTGTCGAAGTTCACGAAGATGTCCGTGTTCTCCGCGCTCAACAACATCGTGGACGTGTCGATGCGCCGCGAATACGCGACGATGCTCGGCTACACGGAGGAGGAGCTGTCGGCGAACTTCGAGGAGCATCTGCGGGAGCACGCGGAGGTCATGGGGCTTGACTACGACATCTACCGCGCCGAGCTGCGGCGGTGGTACAACGGCTTCCGCTTCTCGCCGGACAGC
>CAYZYQ010000169.1:0-1840 GCA_964482645.1 uncultured Lentisphaeraceae bacterium
CGTACTTCCACCGTCTCGTCACGGACGTGGGCACGCGGATGTTCTTCCTCGCGCGCCCGCGCCGGTTCGGCAAGTCGCTCATGATCACCGCCCTGAAGGCGATTTTCCAGGGCCGCCGCGAGCTCTTCGACGGCCTCGCCATCGCGCAGACCGACTGGGCTTGGGAAACGTGGCCGGTTCTGCATTTCGATTTCGGCGATGCTGACACGACGTCCGAAGGGTCGTTTGCCGTGTCGTTCGCCGCCATTGTCCGGCGGCGACTTGAGGAGTCTGGCGTATCCTATGATGGCACACTTCCTCCTGGCATAAACTTCGGAACGGCGATCGAGTCGCTATCCGCCGCGCATGGCGGGAAGGGCGTGGTCGTCCTAATCGACGAGTACGACGCGCCGGTCTCCCACGTGTTGGACAAGCCGGAATTGGCCGAGGCGATTCGCGCACGGTTGTCCGCGTTCTACACGGCGATGAAGTCCCGCACGGGCGACATCCGCTTCCTGATGATGACGGGCGTGTCGAAGTTCACGAAGATGTCCGTGTTCTCGGCGCTCAACAACATCGTGGACGTGTCGATGCGCGAGGAGTACGCGACGATGCTGGGCTATACGGAGGACGAGCTGTCGGCGAACTTCGATGACCATCTTCGCGCCCACGCGGTGAAAATGGGGCTTGCCTACGACGCCTACCGCGCCGAACTGCGGCGGTGGTACAACGGCTTCCGCTTCTCGGCCGACGACGCGACGACCGTCTACAACCCGATTTCCGTCGCGCTCGCCCTGTCGGCGAAGGCGCCCGCCTTTCGCGCCACATGGTCGTCGACGGGCCGCCCGTCCATGCTGATGAACTGCCTCAAGCGCGGCGACATGCTCGCCGTCGACCCCGACGGCACGAAGAAGGTCATGGAGAGCGAGTTCGACGTCACCGACCTGAAGAACCTGCGGCCGATCGGGATGCTCTTCCAGACGGGCTACCTGACGATCAAGGACTATTCGTTCGACACGGAGATGTACACGCTGGCCGTGCCGGACGAGGAGGTGCGGCGCGACCTCTGTCTGCTCCTGACGGGTCTCGCCGCGAACGAGGACGTGGCGTGGGCGGGACGTCTCGGCGGCGAACTCCTTGAGGCCGACTGGGAGAATTTCTTCACGGGGCTGAAGGCGCTCTACGCGGCGATGCCGTACGGCTCGACGGAGGGGCGCGTCCACGAGAGTTCCTACGCCCGCTGCCTCGCGTTCCTGCTGGCGAGCCGTGGCTTCCGCTTCCGCGTGGAGGACGTGCAGTCCAACGGACGCGCGGACGTCGTGGCCGAACACGTGGTGGGCGTGTACATCTTCGAGCTGAAGGTGGACGAGCCGGTCGACCGCGCGTTCGGGCAGATCCGCGCGAAGGGCTACGACGAGCCGTACCGCGCGTCGGGGAAGCCCGTGTGGCTCGTCGGCCTCTCGTTCGACTCCAAGACGCGCCGCCTCGTGGATGCCGCCGCCGAGCGGCTGTAGCGGAAGAAGAAATTATTGGATTTGTCGCTCCCGCTCTCTACGAACTCGTGTGCGAGTGATCGGAAGCGTTGCCGGCGATTGTCCGCCCTGCGCTGACCTGTACCCTCTCCCTCATGGAGAGAGGTTTTTTGCTGCGCTGAAATTTCCAAACAACGCCCTCTTGACGGGGGAGAAAAAAAAAAAGCTATTATTTCCGCGCTCACGGCGGGGGAGGCGGTCTCGTCCCGCCGAGCGAAAAACGCGGAGAGAACGAGATGACGATGATAGCAAGACTGGGCGTTTTCAGGCGAAACCTGTGGGGCGCGTTCCTTTTGGCATTTTCAATTTGCGGGTATGCCGTTGCGAGT
>CAYZYQ010000170.1:0-1823 GCA_964482645.1 uncultured Lentisphaeraceae bacterium
TTTCAGCTTCTCGTAGTCCGTCTTGATGTTGACGTCCACCATGTTCTCCGGCGGCCGGCCGTCGTCCACGAGCGCCTTCAGGTAGTAGAGCGCCATGTCGCTGTTGAACACGCACTCCTTCCCGATGCACGCCGTCGAGAAGCAGTAGCCGTCGTACCACGGCTTGATGGCCTTCACGATCTCGACCGGGTCGCCGTCCGTGAAGCCGCCCGTCCCCTTGAAGTCCGAGTACATCTTCACGACCTCGGCCTCGGAGAAGCCGGCCATCGCGTTGTATGCGGGGAGCTGCGTGAGGTTGGCGGCGATGTTGAAGCCGCTCGTCAGGTCGTCCATCGTCACGGGCGAGACGCCCGTCATGAAGATGCGCGAACAGCCTTCCTTAAACTTCTTGAACCAGTTCCGGTAGAACCCCGCCCCGTGCGTGACGGCACGGTAGTCCGCGTTCGCCTCGTCGCGCAGCATCGCGTTCGTGAAGTTGTCGTATTCGTCGATGATCAGGTAGATCTGGAATCCGCGCGAGGCCGCGCGCGTCGCGATGCCAGCGAACTTGTCCGCCGCCGGTCTGTCCGCCAGCGCGTCGGCGAAGTCGGCGCCGTAGGCTTCGCGGTAGTCGAACAGGAAGCCGTCGAGGCGTATGGCGAGATAGCTCTCGAAACTCTCCTCAAGCGTCCGTCCGACGCCGCCGCCGACAACCGAGAAGTCCAGCGAGAGCACCTGGTACTTGTTCGCGTTCTCCGTCGGGTTCTCGCCGATGTTGAGCCCCCCGAACAGCTTCCGGAAGTTGGCCTTCTCGTTGACGTCGTAGTAGCGACGCAGCGTCTCGACGAAGAGGGACTTGCCCATGCGGCGGGGGCGCACGAAGAAGACGAAACTGTCGCGTTCCTCCATCCGCCGGATGTAGGCCGTCTTGTCGACGTAGTAGTAGCCCTCCTCGCGGATGCGCTTGAAGTCTTTGATTCCGTAGGGGATTTTCAGTCGCCGTTCCATGCTTGTCATTCTACCATTCCCCACCGCCCCGCGTCAACGGAAGAGCGAAAGACGGCGAACGCTTTCAAGCCATCCGCAGGACACATCAGAGGATGACGAGGCGACGGATATCGGCGAGCAACTGCGACACGGTGAGGCGGTTCGATTCGAGAAATGCATCGTAGGCGTAGCGGTCGGCGAACGTCTTCGCCACGCCACGCACGAGTACCTTCACGTCGCCACGCGCCGCGTAGTGCCGCGCCACCTTCTCGCCAAACCCGCCGTCGACAACACCGTCCTCCAGCGTGACGACGAGATGGTGATCCGCCGACAGTGCGTCGAGCGTTTCGGCGTCAAGTTCCGTTGCACTGCGCGGATTGACGAGCGTCGCGGAAACGCCCTCCGCCGCCAATGCGTCCGCGAGTTCCGCACCAAGCTTGTAGAAGTTGCCGAGGCCAAGAATCGCGACGTCCTTCCCGCGCCGCGTAACGTCGTAGCGGAGGGTACCCGAATAGTCCGACAGGATTGTGACATCATTCGTGCGGACACCGTTTTCGGGCTGACGGATGGCGACGGGATGCGCCGTGTGCTCGATCGACCAGTCGAGCATCGCAAAAAACTCCTGTTCACTCGTCGGACAGAGATAGATTAGGTTCGGGATATTGGCGAGAAGCGGAATGTCAAACCAGCAGAGATGCGTAACATCATTCATGCCCAGCATCGTGCCCGACGTCACGATGATCGTCGCGGGACTGTCGTTGATGCAGAGATCCTGGCTCAGCTGGTCGTAGGCACGTTGCATGAACGTCGAGACGACGCTGAAGACGGGCTTCGCGCCGCCTTTGGCCAGCGCGCTC
>CAYZYQ010000171.1:0-1787 GCA_964482645.1 uncultured Lentisphaeraceae bacterium
CTCTTCGTCGAGACGCTGCGCTGCTACTACGACGTCAACGAGAAGGCGAACTTCCGGAAGCTCTTCGGTGGTCTCGACATCGGCGAGAACCCGACGGAGAACGCGAACAAGTACCAGGTGCTCGCGCTGGATTTCTCCCTCGTCGGCGGTATGTTTGGGGCGACATTGGAGGAGAGTTTTGAAATCTACCTCGGCTCGTGCCTCTCCGACTTCCTCTACCGCTACCGCGCCGTCTACGGGGACGAGTTCGTGAAGGAGGTCTCGCCGAAGCCCGCCGCCGAGAAGTTCAATGACATTGTATTGCGCGCACGGATGGGCGCCTTTCCAATCTACCTGATCATCGACGAGTACGACAACTTCACGAACACGCTGCTGCGCAGCGAGGCGAACGCGGACTACCGCGCCGTCACGCACGGGGCGGGCTTCTACCGGAACTGGTTCAAGAAGTTCAAGGAGGGCTGTTCGCGGATCTTCATGACGGGCGTCTCGCCCGTGACGATGGACGATTTGACGAGCGGCTTCAACATCGCCGCCAACCTCACGCAGTTCCCCGCGTACAACGCGATGGCCGGCTTCTCCGAGGCCGAGGTCGTGAAGATGTACGCGGACTTCAAGGGGACGGGCGGCTTCACGGAAGGCGACCCGGCCGAGATCGTGAAGTCCATCAAGCCGTGGTACGACGGCTACTGCTTCTCGACGGCGCAGATCGGGAAGGAGTGCGTGTTCAACAGCGACATGGCGCTCTACTACCTGAAGGCGCTCGTGGACGACGGCCGGCCGCCGGAGAACATGGTGGACCCCAACATCAAGACCGACTACGAGAAACTCAAAATCATCGCCGACATCCAGCGGCGTCAGTGCGGCGGCGTCGGCGCGGCGGCCGCCGACGCCACGTCCGACGGCGCGACCTCCGCCGTCGAGGGCGTCCTGCCCGTCACGGAACAACTTGCCGCCACGGGCGAGATCTCGTTCGACCTCGTCGAGAGCTTCCCCGCCGACAAGATCTCCGACCTCGCGAACTTCCACTCGCTCTTCCACTACTACGGCATCGTCTCGATGCAGGAGCGCCGGCGGGGGCAGACGGTCTTCAAGATCCCGAACGTCTGCGTCCGCCGCCAGCTCTTCGACTACCTGCGCGACGCCTACCGCCGGACGCGGACGCCGGACTGGATTGAATGGTCGCATCTCGCGGGCGCGTTCGCCTACGACGGCGACTGGGCGCCGTTCCTGAAACGCCTCGCGCAGGACTACGCGGAGACGACGCCCGTGCGCGGCGGGCTGCAGGGCGAGATCCGCGTGCAGGGCTACATGCAGGCGGAGTTCGGGCATCTGAAGTTCTACCTCCTCGCGCCGGAGATGGAGCTGTCGCGCGGGTTCTGCGACTTCTGCCTCTTCCCCGAGCGCGTCCACTACGGCGACGTCCTCCACAGCTACCTCGTCGAACTCAAGTACGCGAAGGCCGACGCGACGGACGCGGAGATGGCCGCGAAGGTGGACGAGGCGAAGGCGCAGCTGGCGAAGTACCGCGCCGATCCGTCCGTCCCGTCGCTCGCGCGGGGCACGACGCTCCACCAGATCGTCTACGTCTTCCGGGGCGCAGACCTGCACACGCTCGACGAAATCGCCTGCGAGCAGATGCCGTAACAGAATATGTTATAATGCCGTCATGAGCATGAGACCCGAACAGATCCCCTACGGCGTCAAAGACTTCAGGCGCATCCGCCTGGAGGGACGCTACTACGTCGACAAGACCGCGTACATCCGCAAGCTGGAGGCGCGCGCGGACT
>CAYZYQ010000172.1:0-1746 GCA_964482645.1 uncultured Lentisphaeraceae bacterium
CGGGGGCGTCCGCCACCTGGCTGCGCCTTGCGAACGGCACGGTCATCCTCTTCCGTTGAGCATAGGGCGCCCCCCCCCCCACCTCCTTGGCTATGTCGGCGACGGGCGTCGTGTCCGTCGCGGCAGGGGCGTTTGTGTCCGCATCGAATACGATGTGCTGAATTGTAATCCAAGTGGCGCAGGAAATCCTCAAACCTTTTTGGCAAGATGTGAATAGCAGTCATATGCGGTCTCTTAGAGATCCTCCAATTTTTCGGGCAAGAAAATCGCCGAACCCCTGTTAACAAAGGGCGAAGTCGCGGTTTCCACTTTGCGCCAAGTGAAAATTCGGCTGTGGGAAAGCGGAGCGCGTCCACTGTATACGCTCAAAGAGATCGCCTGTGAGCAGATGCCGTGGTGGTGTTGTTGCTTTCGCCACTGGGAGTTTCGGAAGCTTGGAGACGCGAGGTCGTTCTACAATTCGCCCCGAACTTCGGGTCTCCAGAACTCTCCGCAACGAAAGCAATGACCTTCCGCGCCCGCATGGTACAACCCGGCGCGACAGGGACGTCGCGCCCTACCGGATTGGCAGACGCCCCGCCATGCGGCAGCTGGGTAGATGTTTCGTCATTCGGTAGGGCGGGGCGTCCCAGCCCGCCGTTGACGTGCGCGACGGGGATCTCGCCGACGGTACGGCCGGCCTTGCCGGAGATATCCAGTTCACGGTCGTCGCTCCGGAATGTGCTTTGTGTTCTTTGTGGTAGCATCATGCCTCCCCTCACCTCCACCGCTCGTGTAACCACAAAGAACATCGGAACATAAAGACGCAGGGTGGCCAGACACGTCGTTGTACCGTGCTCGAATCCGTGCTATCTGCGCCATCTGCGGCATCTTGGACATCTGCGGCATCCTGATCAGCCATCTACGGCATCTTGACGGAAAAGGCGATGCACTTTTCCTGAAACCGGATCAAAACCATGCAGACCGCCGTAACGCCTTATCTGCCAAGAAAAAATGAGGCACTTCCAGTCGTGGGATTATGTAGCGGACGAAATCTGAACTTGGACAAAATAATTTGAAATTGCGGAAAATGGAATCTGAATTGGATACTTGGTGATGGAACGATGGGCTGGAATCGCTCTAAGATTACGTTGCGGACGAAATTGCCGTGCGCTGGGATGACGATGTGGAGGGACAATCGTTTCGGTTTCTTCTTGCAAACGCCAATGACAATTCGTCCGCAACATAATCTCACAAAACAGAGGAGATGGATTTAACAACGATTTACGTCCGAAAACTCCGAAATAGTTGCGTCACGCCATTGAATAGATTTCGTCCGCTACATAATTTCACATTTCTGTTGCGAACGGACGGGGCGTTTGATAGACTGGGCGATGTGACGGTCAAGCTTTACGTCTTCAAGGATTCAACGGAGCAGGAAAGAAGATGAAAAACGGCGACAGGACGAATCTCGGCACAACGGGAATCGGGGCAGTGAAGCCCATGGACAAGGAAGTTTCGGCGATGCGGCTTCCGGTCGATGGACGTTCTGAAGGAAATACGGCGGCGGAAATGCCGACGACGGGGCGTTCGGAAGCAGTGCGTACGACGGGGGGAAGCACGACGATGGGAGGTTCGGAAGCAGTGCGTACGACGGAGGGTGGCGCAACGTCGGAGGCCGAGGCGGAACGGGCGTGGTGGGCGAAGTACGCGCCGGTCGAACGCGCGATCGTCGAGGCGCACGAGCGGCGGGTCGAGAGCCGCCGG
>CAYZYQ010000173.1:0-1723 GCA_964482645.1 uncultured Lentisphaeraceae bacterium
CTGGCGGATTCGGATACATGACACATATAGGCCGTTTTGCCAGGTGCGTGAAATTTTGATATGATGCGCACATTCGATTATTCGAGGAACATCCTTGTCATAAGAGGAAGGTTTGGCTATGAACATGAAGTGGTTGACGATGGCGATCGTTGGCGCCGGGGTTTTTGCGGGGTTCTGCGAGGCGTCGGCGGCAGATGAATCTGTGTTCGCCTGGCGCGGCGAAAAAGTAGTCGTCTGGTATGACGCCACGAATACGGCGACAACGGCTGCGTTGGCGAAGCCGTCGTGTGTGCAGTCGTTCGTGCGCACGGGGTTGGCCATGCCTGTGAAGGGCAATGGCGATGCGCTCTTTGCCGACCGTGTCGTTTGGAACGGTTCGACGCTCGTGCAACCGGGCGAGGCCGTACGCGTCGTCGCGGAAGTGGACGTGCCGCGCACGGGCGACGTGCCGGCCGATTTCACGGTGTCGAGTGGCTTGGATGCGCGGCGGTATGGGCTGTCTGTCAGCGACCGCGCGTTCCCCGCCGGGCGCGACCGACGGATGTTCCTCGATCTCTGGCAGCATCCGTGGGCCGTGGCGCGGTACTACCAGACGCCGCCGTTCTCCAAGCAGCACTATGCGAAGATGCGTCCGCTCTGGGAACAGCTTGCGGACGCGGGACAGAAGACGATCACGGCCACGATTATGAATCGTCCGTGGGCGCACCAGTGTTTCGACGCCTACGGCACGATGGTGCGGCACATCCGCACGGCGGACGGCGGTTGGCGGTTCGACTACACAATCTTCGACGAATACGTCGCGTTCGCGCAGTCGTGCGGCCTTGGCCCGCAGATCCACTGCTACACGCTCTGTCCGTTCCGCCTCAAGCGTTACGACTGGGAGGACGAGAAGGGCGTACAGCATACGGGGAACTTCGACGTCGGGTCGCCCGAATTTGTCGATTACTGGCGCACGTTCCTGGGCGATTTCGCCGCCCACCTGAAGGCGAAAGGCTGGTTCGAGAATACCTACATTGCGTTGGATGAGCGCAGCCCGGCGGAGCTGAAAGCCGCCTGCGACCTCGTGCGGAAATACGGCGGGATGAAAATCGCCATGGCGGGCGATCGTCCGCCGAGCCAGTTCGACGGCATTGAGATTGACACTTTCTCTATCGCGTTGCAGTGTGTGACGCCGAAGTACATTGCCGAGACGCAGACGCGCCGCCGGCAGGGGCGCACGACGACGTTCTATGTGGCGGGCGGCAATCCCAGCACGGGTCTGGCGCAGCCGCCGATCGACTGCACGTGGCTGGGTGCTTATGCGGGCGCGGTCGATTTGGACGGCTTTCTTCGCTGGGCGTACTGCTCGTGGCCCGCGAACCCCAACAGCGACGGCAATTATCTGCCGTGGTTTGAGGCGGGCAACGGTTATTGGCCGGCGGGTGCGACGTATCTCGTCTATCCCCACGCGCCGTCTCTACGCTTCCTCGCGCTCCGCAACGGCCTGAACCTCTCCGAGAAGATCTGCCGCCTCCGCGCCGAAGGCAAGATCGACGCGGAACTTGCCGCCACGCTGCGCGCGTACGAATACAAGGGGCGCAAGGCCTATCCGTCGCCGTCCGTCACGGCCGACCTCATCGCGCGTACGGCCGCGCAAATTCACCGTGCGTCGCGCACGGCGGTGTCCGACGTCGCGTCGTCTGGCGACCTTTTCGACCGTTTCGCGAATCCGCCCCGCGACACG
>CAYZYQ010000174.1:0-1721 GCA_964482645.1 uncultured Lentisphaeraceae bacterium
TCGCCGAAAAAACGGAATTTGTCGATTTGACGGATGAGATTAGACAGTGTATAATACTCGCTTTGCCGACATATCCAGTTTGTCGGCCGGACTGTCGCGGCGTCTGCCCGACCTGCGGGAAGAACCTCAACGAGGGTTCCTGCGGGTGCGCGGGTGCGGCGGCGGACAGTCGCTGGGGGGCGCTCGACGCCCTGGATCTGGAAAACGAGTAGAACGGTTTGGTTGAAAGAAGAAGAAAGAGAGTAGTGCAAGATGGCATCACCTAAGAACAAGAAGTCGAAAATGCGCAAGCGCCAGCGTGTCGGCCAGTTGGAGAAGGCGATTCTCGCGGCGGTCCAGACGTGCCCGAACTGCGGCGGCTTGAAGCAGTCGCATCGCGTGTGTCCGAACTGCGGTATGTATAACGGCCGCAAGGTGCTTTCGGTCACGGCCAAGTAAGGTCGCCAGGACTTGCAAGACGGAAGACGGAACGGCCGAATCGGCCGTTCGGTCTTTCGTGGACGGGTATTCCGAAGGAGAAAGGTCGTTTATGACACGTGTAGCCGTTGACGCGATGGGGGGCGATTTCGCCCCGCGTGAAGTCGTAATGGGTGCTGTGGAATCGGCGGCTGGCCGTTCGGATGTCAAGATTCTCCTCGTGGGGCAGCCGGATCGGATCGAGCAGGAGTTCGATTGGATCAAGCAGGATAAGGTTCTGTCTAAATCTCTGGCGAAGGCGTGTGCGTCCGGGCGGCTGGAAGTCGTACCGGCGGCGGAAGTCCTGGAGATGAACGACGAGCCGGCGAAGTCCGTACGCGCTAAGCGCGACTGTTCCATCAACGTCTGTATGCGTCTCGTGAAAGAGGGGCGGGCGGATGCGATGATGAGTGCCGGGAATTCCGGCGCGGTGGCGGCTTCGGCCATGTTCGAACTGAAGCGGATCAAAGGCGTCATTCGTCCGGCGATCGCGATGATCATTCCCACGCGCGTGCCGGGCAAGCCGCTTGTGTTACTGGACGCGGGTGCGAACACGGACTGCCATCCGGAATGGTTGGCGCAGTGGGCGTTGATGGGGACGGCATATTCGAAGGCCGTTTTCCATCGTGAAAATCCGTCGGTCGGTTTGATGTCGATTGGACGGGAATCCTGCAAGGGCAATGAGCTCGTCCATGCGGCCTATCCGGAGTTGCGGAAGTTGAAGGGGGTCAATTTCTGGGGCAACATGGAGGGGCACGACGTGGCGACGGGCGAGGTGGACGTGGCGGTCTGCGACGGGTTTGTCGGGAACGTCGTCCTCAAGACGGTCGAGTCGGTTGCGAAGGCGATCAGTTCCTGGTTGAAGGCCGAGATCATGAAGACGCCGTTTCGCAAGATGTGCGCGTTTCTGCTCAAGCCGGCGTTCAAGAGCCTCAAGCGCCAGATGGATCCAGAGATCTACGGCGGTGCGCCGTTGCTGGGGGTGAACGGGACGGTTTTCATTACGCACGGCGCCTCGACCCACAAAGGTATTTACCATGCGGTACGCGTCACCGCAGAAGCCGTGAAGAACGGCATGACGGACAAGATTTCAGAAGCGATTGCCGCCTACGAGGCGGAGAAAGCGGCGGCGGAGACGGATCATTCGGTCGAATCTCTCGCCAATACGTTATCGTGATTTTTTTTCGGCGGGGCGTTGCACAGCCTGGTAGTGCGTCTGCTTTGGGAGCAGAATGTCGGAGGTTCAAATCCTCTCGCCCCGACCA
>CAYZYQ010000175.1:0-1684 GCA_964482645.1 uncultured Lentisphaeraceae bacterium
CCGATGGCGTTGTTCACGAGACGGGCGCTGCGGAACATCGCAAAGCCGTCGCCGCCTTCCACCAGCGTGAACGTCGAGCCGGTGACGCGGTAGACGCCGTTCAACTCCAGCGGGCGGAACGAGCCGGACGTGCGGTCGTAGACCTGGACATCGCGGACGCGGTAGACGCCGTTCGACGGGCCGGCGATCCAGGAACCCGTTGCGTCCGTTCCCAACGTGCAGGGCGTCTCGGTGTCGATGGCGTACTTCAAGCCGGCCACCTGGAGGAAGCCGCCGGATTCGCCCTTGCCCGCCACGGCCGCGCCGAACTCCAGCGCGTCGAGAACCTGCCGCCCGTTCACCTCCACCACGGCGACGTCGCCCGCGAATGGCTGGACCGTGCGCAGAGTTTTGAAGGAGACGGGGCCTTTCGGGATGTCGGCCCGCACGTTGCCGCCGTTGAGCAGGGCGAAGTCGCAGTTCAACCCTTTCTTTTCCGTGGCGTACCACCAGTAGGCATCGGCGGCGAAGTCGCCCGCCGAACATTCCTGTGAACGCGACAGGCGTTCCGTCGAATTCGGCGCATAGGCGTAAAGAGTCGTTGTGGCTTCGGCGAGTTTTTCGCCCAGTTTCCGTTCCACGGCGTCGATGAGCTTTTTCTCCAGCGCCGCCACGGCGGGTTCTTTTTCGCCGGACGAATAGACGGTTCCCGCAGAGACGACGCGGCCGTCTTCGACCGTGAGCGAACCGAGAATGCCCAGATAGCTGCCGCTCTGCGTCAGAATGACGTCCTGTCCGACGGCGTTCTTCACGCGCGACCCCGTGTATTCGGAATGCGAATGCCCGTCGATGAACGCGACGGCGTTCGTCGTGTGGGCAATGACATCGGTCGAACGGTAGGGCACACAATCAGGCTCGACGCCCAGGTGGCTGAGGACGACGACGAAGTCGGATGCTGCGGCCGCCGCGTCGATGGCGGTCTGGACGGCGCGGTAGAGGGCGCGTCCGTCATCGCCGGAAAGGAAGTCGTATGCGCGGAACGTCCGCGTCTTGTCAAGGAACGTGCTGGGCTTGGCGGACACCACCGCCGTCGGTGTCGTCACGCCGACGAAACCGACGCGCACGGTACCGCTCGTCACAACCAGATACGACGGCAGAACGAGCTGTCCGGCATCCGTTGCCGTCGAGCGGTGGATGAGATTGCAGCTCGTGCTGGGGAACTTCGCCGCCGCGAGGTTACGAAAGAGCGTGGCGATGCCGTAGTCGAACTCGTGGTTGCCGAGCGTCGCGGCGTCGTAGCCGGCCGCGCTCATGATGTCAATGATGCTTCGGCCTTCATCGTAGCCACCCAGCGCCGTCCCCTGGACGTGATCGCCCGCGTCGACGAGTACGACATTCTCGCCTTTGCGCTGCAACTGGTGTTTGAGGGCGGCGATTTCGGAGAACGGTACGACGCCATCGTCGGCGTGCGTGTGCGAATCGTTCGTGTGGAGAATCGTCACGCGCCGCGCAGGGGCGGGGCGGACAGTGTCAGGAACACTTTCGGCGAACAGGGCGGCCGCCACGGCGACGGTTGCACAACTCAGGAACATCTTCATTTCACGCTTCTCCATGATGATTCGTCAGATTACTTGTTTTCGGCCGGCGGCTCCGCCCGCAGTTCGGACATGGGGATTTCCTCCAGGCGCACGAGTTCGCGCCCGCG
>CAYZYQ010000176.1:0-1590 GCA_964482645.1 uncultured Lentisphaeraceae bacterium
GAAAGGCAAGGGTACGTCCGACATTTCCTCACATGACGGCGGTCAGGCGTGTTTGCCAATGGGCGAGACGCGCCGGCGTGTCGCATTCGACGAGCAGACGCAGGTACGGCTCGGTGTTCGACGGACGAACGGAAACCCAGCCTTCCGCAAATTCCAAGCGATAGCCGTCGATGTCCGACCGCGCCGTCTCCGGCCCGAAATCACGCGCCGTCGCAAGAATACGCGCGATGGCCGCCGGCTTGTCGTCGACCTTGAAATTGAGTTCGCCCGAATTCGCGTACTTCCGCGTAATCGGCGCAAGGAACGCGGACACCGTCTGCCCCTTCCGTTTCGCCTCGGCGAACGCCCCCAGCAGACGCAACGCCGCGAGTTCGCCCGAATCGCAGTGGACGAAATCGCGGAAGTAGTAGTGTCCCGCCAGTTCGCCGCCGCACACGGCGTCCGTCTCCCGCAGCAGAACTTTCGCGTAGGCGTGTCCCACCCGCCCCATGACGGGCGTACAGCCCAACGCGCGAATCGCCTCGATCGCCGCCCGCGACGTCCGCACGTCGTGGATGACGACCTTTCCGTCCCGCGCGTCCGGGAACGTGGAGGCGAGGACGGGGATGAGATAGTCCGGCTGGATGAACGCCCCCGTCTCGTCCACGAACATGCAGCGGTCGGCGTCGCCGTCGAAAATGACGCCGCAGTCCAATCCGCGTTCCCGCACGACCGCCGCCAACTGCTCCCGCGCCTCGGCGAGCAGCGGATTGGGGGAATGGTGCGGGAATCGCCCGTCCGGCACGTCGTTCAGGAAGACGGCGGACGGAAAGAGTTCATGCGCGAGGATGGACGCCATGCCGTCCGAACAGTCGACCGCGACGCGCACGGACGCGAAATCCGGGAAACGCGCCTGCGCGAGATTCGCCTTGAGCCACTCCACGTAGCGGGTTCGGCGTTCGAGATCGTCGCCCTGCGGCGCGACGGCGGCGGACGCATCCGGCGAATAGACGGACACGTCGGACGCGACGATCTTCTCGACTTCGGCCAAACCGCTTTCGTACCCGACGGGCAGCGCCCCCTTGCGGGAGACTTTCAGTCCGTTGTCCGTCGGCGGGTTGTGCGAGGCCGTGATCATCACGCTGCCGTCGAAATCCTCCTGCGCCGTGAAGAAATAGACCATCGGCGTCGTGGAGAGGCCGAGATCCGTCACGTCCGCCCCTGCCACGCGCAACCCCGCCACGAGCGCATCGTGCACGGCGGGCGAAGTCGCGCGGGCGTCGCGTCCCACAAGCCACTTCCGGCCGCCCACGACGGCGGGCAGCGCCTTTCCCACGCGGTAGACGACGTTCAAGTCGAAGTCGACGCCAAACGTCCCGCGCATGTCATAGGCTTTGAAGAATCCCATGGAACGCTCCTTTCTTTTTCCCTAACGGGCCTCCACCGCCGTCCGCAGAAGGACGGGTCCGATGAGGCCGGACGGCAGCAGCTCGTCGGCCTTCGTCCAGTGCTTCCACGTCGTGAACGTGTGACGGCCGGTCGGGCTCTTCTTCCCTTCCTTCACCCAGTCGGGAATCTTGACGATGGCCTGTCCGAAATCGGCGGGCTTCC
>CAYZYQ010000177.1:0-1558 GCA_964482645.1 uncultured Lentisphaeraceae bacterium
GTCCTTGATGTGGAGTTTGACGATCTGGTCGGACAACGCCGCGATCCACTTCTCCGTGGGCGCATAGCGCACGTGGTTGCCCATGTCGAGATACGCCTTGATCCACGGATTACGGAAGGAGCGGATGAACGCCGCCGCGAAATCCGGCAACACCCAGAGGTTGTTCCACACATTTTCAAGACCGATGATCACGCCGAGATCGGCCGCGTAGGGCGCAAGTTCCGCCATCGCGTCCTGCACATACCGGGTGGCATCGTTCTGGGCCTTCACGTACGCGGGGAAATCGCCGTCCGCCGCGCGTGAAACCATGAGCGTCTGCGGGTCGAAGGCGATTTTGAACTGGGAGGGTTTGGGCATGGGCAAACCGCCGACGCGAGCGGGAACGACGAGCATCACGGACGCGCCATAGGCCTGCGTCAGGCGCAGATTCGCCTTGGCCGTCTCCAACGCGGCTTTCCGCGTAGCAGGGTCGGGCGCGTTGAAATCGAACCAACCGCCCATGAACGAATGGATCTGCAACCCCAGATCCTCGGCCAACCGCCGCGCCACACGCGCTTCGATGATCGTCGCGCTCTTGTCCTGCAATTCGACGCCGGGGAATCCGGCGGCCCGCACGTCCTTCGCGACGGATTCCGTCAGTCGCGGACGAATCAGCGCCTTTTTCAACTTTGTTTTGAACGCCGCTGCGTTCGTGGCGCTTTGCGCCGCCAGATTCCAGGGCCACGCCGCCGCAGCCGTGGCCAACGCGGCGGACATCTTCAGAAAGTCTCTACGCTTCATTTGGTTCTCCAAGGTTCAATCGTTGTCACAGCATACTACAAAAAATCAGCGGAAGGTTCAAGTCCGTCACTCCTCCGTCGTGAAAGGAGACGCGGGCAGTCCGGCTGCGTTGTAGAGGTTGCCGAATCCCTGCATACCCCAGGCATAGCGGACGGCCGTGGGGTTTTTCGCGTCTTTCGCCCACACTTTCACCGTCGCGGTGCCCGTGATCTGCGCGTCAGCCCAATGCCAACGGCCGTCGCCGTCGCGAATCGTGAACCCTTCCAACGAACTCATCGGCGACGACCGGCGTTCCACGCGGATGACGTCGTTCGACTTCGCATTCCACGTGAAGGACGTGCGGATGGGATGCGCCACCAGCTTCTGCCCTTCCGTCTCGAACACGAGCGTGGCGGCATCCGGACTGAACTGGACGGATTGGAAATCGGGCGAACGGCACGGTACGTCCGTCTGGCCGTAGACGCGGTTCAGCGCAAGCGCGGCAAGACGGTCGCCCGCCACACCCTTGCCGCGACCGTGAATTTCATACTCGCTTTCGTCGAGGATGACCGCCATCGCGCTGTGCGGAATCGTCCGCTGGACGCGACGCTGCCCTTCGCGCAGTTTCGCCGCGCCCGGATTCGCGTCCGGCGTCGCGGCGGGCCGCTGCCAGCCGGCAAGCTGGCAGTAGAGGAACGGCAGGTTCGGCTTCTTCATCTCCGTGCGCCATTCGTTGACCATCAGCGCCAGCCATTTCGGATACGTGTGGATGCCGTCGGGTAGACCCGAATCGCAACAG